>JBDOMS010000108.1:0-1997 GCA_039831735.1 Pirellulales bacterium | reverse complement strand
CGAGGAGTTTCTCACGAACTTTTTCAGGAATTAACGACACCTGTTGCGCAGACTTTGATTTATCTGGCAAGCGAGCACGAGATCCATTACAGCCTACCACCAAAAAAAACAGCACCAGACACACGCCGATCTTCACATGCACCATTTGATTTTTATTCTTCATTTTCTTGTCATCGTTTGATGTATTCGAACTCACTTACCCAAAGGCTCAATCGATCTCTGAGCCTCATGAATGACTAACACGCGTCTCAACACGTCACCCAGTTGTGAGAGAGGGACCATGTTTGCACCATCACTTGGGCTTGACTCAGGGGTAGGATGGGTTTCAAAAAAAAGCCCATCAATGCCAACGGCAACTGCAGCACGGGCAAGCGGCTCGACGAGTGAGCGATCACCCCCTGTTGCACCCCCAAGGCTCGCAGGCTGTTGCACTGAGTGTGTCGCATCAAAGATAACCGGAACTCCCATGGCTCGCATGGTCAAGAGACCAGGAAAATCATTTATGAGACGACCATAGCCAAAGAACGTGCCTCGCTCGCACAAAAGAATATCTGAGCATCCACCTGCTGAAAGCTTCGCTACAACATGCTTCATATCACCTGGCGCTAGAAACTGTCCCTTCTTAACACTGATTGCCCTTCCAGTTGATGCTGCCGCAAGGAGCAGATCTGTTTGACGACAGAGAAAGGCCGGAATCTGAAGTAAATCACAAACTTCTCCGGCTGCTTTTGCCTGATCAGGTATATGAACATCTGTTGTCACCGGCAAACCGGTGACTTCCTTAACACGGGCTAAAATTGCTAGCCCTTCATCAACTCCTGGCCCCCGAAACGCAGATACACTCGTTCGATTTGCTTTATCAAAAGATGCCTTGAAAACTACGCTTATCGGAAGTGAGGCGGCAAGTTCGGCAAGGTGTTCAGCAATATGTAGACACAACAATTCACTTTCGATAACGCATGGTCCTGCAATCAACAACAATGGTTTACCCGGCCCGCAGAGATAGGGGCCAACCATAGCAGGCAAACGGTGCTCCACAATCAGTTTCTCCACATCGACGAACGTTTCTTCCCAAAAAACATAAAATCAGGCGTCGGAGAGTCTAACAACCAAAGTCGTTATTAAATAGATGGGAACACTTGGACTTACGAGGCAATTTGCAACAGCATGCTGCAAATTGCCTCGTAAAAATGCTGTCATTTTTCAAGTTGTATGAGAAAAAAGAAAAAAGGAAAAATTGCTGGAAATCGAGTATTTCGATAAAAATACCGTTTCTTCAGCGTCGGACGAAAAGCGTGAGCCGTTTGGCACACAGTGTGCAATACTCAAAATCGTGATAAGTCACGATGTCTTGTCATGAAACCTCATCACACTTTGAAGTGGGGTCTCTGGCTTTTTCGGACGTGTGGTCGCCTTGCCCCTGACCCGCTCGTCCATCGGTGGGACGCTCCCACCAAGCCTGAGGCCCCACTTTTACTTATAGCATTGGTTCCGGTCGAGACTTTTGGGCCCAAAAACTCTTGAGACACATTCTGTTAGCAGCTACCTCAAGAGGCTCCCAATAGCGGAAAACCGAATGGCTCAACCCTACTTGTGGCTAGGCTTTCCACGCTAGGAAGCATCTCTCTACAACATCACTCACTCTTTCACGACCCTCACGATCCTTCAAAGCCCAGATACACGTGAGATCCGATTCCTTCGTATCTGGTGGCCACTCTTCTCAGCGGCACTACTTTCGTATCAGCAAGGTGCACAGGGATTTTCAAAATAACCGAGCCATTCATCCAAACCAGCAACATAGATGAGAGCTCGTGTGTCTCGGCGACGACGACTCATTGTGGAAGGACATCGTCGGTCAGGGAAACTTTATGAAGTTGAGAAAACCACAGGAAACAACGCCTCTTCATGAGCACGATGCCGCCTTTTGGAAGGCGACTGAATCCTTGTTGGGTGACTTCGCCAGCAAACAACTCCCAGCGGATCACATCACTTGAGCA
>JBDOMS010000331.1:0-2001 GCA_039831735.1 Pirellulales bacterium | reverse complement strand
GCACATGTAAAGCAATGAAAAAGAATGTGATGTAGAAAAAAAGTCGGTGTGTCATGTCATGAAACTCCAATGGTTACAACACGGACAAATCGTTGAGCATGTAGGTCACATAATACGAAAGATCAATCACTCTAAAAGATATTGCATGCGGTCTGTCTCTCAGCTCACTCTCGCATTTGTGCATAGTATGTTTTATGGATCTACTCGACATGACATGGAGATCACACGCCATATGCAATACAAGTAGATTATTCGTTAAGATATCGTTATTGCTTCACAAATCTCCTGTGTATTGCATTCTCCAGCAGTCCAAGACCGACCATAACAGATGGGCCAATTACAATGATAAGAAATGGATGAAATGGGCTTATGAAGTGTTTCCATGCTTCAGGCCAATAAGCAGACTTTGAAAGAGTCATCCAGATGATGAGTGCTAATCCAATGACCAGAATACGCAGTGCAGCCCGCTGATGAAGGTGCTGAGTTGTCATTCCGAGCAGGAATAAGCCAATGATTCCGGCCCCAAGTATGCCCGAAAGTGTCCACCAAATGTCCAAAACACTCTGTGTAGTCTCAATAAGAAGGAGTGCGAGGAGGGTTCCGAGGGTTCCCCAGAGAAGTGTGGTGAAGCGTAGTACCCAAAGCCTTCGACGATCACTCGCGTTGGGGGACCAGAGTCGCACGAAAAAGTCACTCATCATCAACGTGGCAGCAGAGTTGAGCCCGGTGGACACCGTACTCATTGCAGCGGCAAAAACTGCTGCAATGACAAGCCCGCGAAGACCAGTCGGTAATTGAGTGACCATAAAATGAGGGAAAACTCTATCACCGAGTTCCTCACGGGTGAGGTGTTTTTCTGCAGCAATGTATTCCTGAGCGTAATTTGGTGTATCAGGAATCACTCCTTGCTGCACAAGCTTTTGATTAATAACAACTCTTCGAATGTCATTCAGTGCTTGCGGATGCGATTCGTAATATGCATAAAGCGATGTGCCAATGAGAAGAAACAGGCTGCTCACGGGAACGTAGAGAAGTGCTCCCACCCAGACACTGATGCGTGCCTCTCGCTCACTACGAGACGCAATGTACCGTTGCACATAACTTTGATCAATTCCAAAGTTTTTTAGATTTTCAAAAACACCATAGAGTAGAACCACCCAGACCGTTGCTGACTGTACATCAAATAGATTGAAACTTCCAAGAGACCATTTCCCATCCGCATGTGCAATCTGCACCAACTGCCCCACACCATTTGGCATTTTTGAAAGAATGATAGCAAGTGTCACGATGGCACCACCCAAAAGAATGCATGCTTGAATAGCATCCGCCCAAATTACGGCGGTAATGCCCCCGATGAGAGAATACAGGATGACCATCACACCAGTTATCAGAATAAGTATGCGAATATCCCAGCCCAAGATAATGGCGAGTGGGAGCGCCATCAGATACATGACAACAGCGATACGCGCGACTTGAAATATCAAATAAAACCCACTGGCAAACAGTCGAGCCCATAAGCCAAATCGATTCTCAAGAAAAGAATAGGCGCTAATCTTCCCTGTATGACGATACAGTGGCACAAAGTAGTGCGCAGCGATCCAGGCAGATGGTGGCAAGGCAAGGGAAAAGACAAATACATTCCAATTATCAACGAAGGCTTTTCCGGGAAGCGCTAAGTAGCTAATACTACTGAGATAAGTTGCAAAGATCGACATCCCGCAGAGCCATCCTGAAAGAGAACGACCACCAGATGTGAACTGATCTGTGGTCGTATTACGACGAAAGCAGACAAGCCCGATGACAATAAGGACTATGAAATAAATCGTGAGGATGCACCAATCAAAGATTTCAAAAGAGGTGCCGGAAGAATCAAGTGGTGAAAAGAGAACCGGCCAGCGATCGTCGATCCGAATTCCTTCAAGTTGCGGTGGGCCAAGCTTCGTACGGATTTCCCAATTTTTTTTATCCAGGCCTGGCGATGATTCACGACGAGTCACTTGT
>JBDOMS010000206.1:777-2002 GCA_039831735.1 Pirellulales bacterium | reverse complement strand
CACTCTGCTTGAACAGTTCTTAATGCTCAGAAGTGCATTCTCATTAATGTTGATTGCACCCGGATACAGGGTAAGACTGGTGCGATCACCCATTAATGTTGGCCTGCCAGCAACCTCCGGCAAAAGACGCTCTAACAATCGATCATCGAGTGGAAAGGCTCCGTTTTCTACGGCCTCTTTGACAAATTGATCCTTCATTGCCTCAAGGCGATCAGGGAATTTGCTTGATAGGTCATGAGCAAGGCTGAAGTCTTCCTGCGTATTAAATAACTGCCAACCAGTATCGTCCTTTATTTCGTTTCGTTTCTCGTTTTCCCATGGAAGTTTAACCGTTGCACGAGCCAACCACCCATGATTGTAAATCGCACGATTACCGATAATTTCAAAATACTGGACTAAATGTTTTTCTTCTGCATCCTGATTATCGAATGCATACATCAAACTTGTTCCTTGCATTGGAACTTGACGCACACCATTGACGAAGGTTGGTTCAGGAATCCCTGCTGCTTCAAGTACCGTGGGGGCTATATCAATTACATGACTAAACTGGCTTCGAATCTCACCTTTTGCCTTAATCCCTGCAGGCCAGTGAATGACTGTTCCGTTCCTCGTGCCACCAAAGTCACCTGCTACCTGCTTTGTGAAAGCAAACGGTGTATCAAATGCGATTGCCCAACCGACTGACATGTGCGGATACGTCTCACGGCCACCCCATTCATCGAGATGAGATAACTGCTCTTCGACTGTCTCCTGCCTGCCGTTGAGCATGTTGCCCCAGTTCCAGTTCCCTGTGTAGTTCCCCTCTGCACTCGTCCCGTTATCTCCGGAAATATAAATGACAAGCGTATTGTCAGTCTTTCCAAGATCATCGATGGCAGCAAGGAGTCGACCCACTTGATGATCGGTATATTCTGCAAAGGCTGCGAAAACCTCTGCTTGCCGAGCAAACACTTTCTTCTGATTCTCGTCCAATGAGTCCCAAGCCGGTATACTGTCTGCTGTTTTTGCGAGTTCAGTTCCAGCAGGAACGACACCCATTTCAATTTGACGAGCAAGCGTCTCTTCTCTGAGAACGTCCCAACCGGCATCAAATTTTCCTCGATATTTCTCGCACCACTCACTGGGAACCTGATGCGGTGCGTGCACACCCGGCGCCGAGTAATATATGAAGAATGGCTTCTCTGGCGTCATCGAGTGCTGCTGCTTCATCCACTCGATTGATTCC
>JBDOMS010000206.1:0-767 GCA_039831735.1 Pirellulales bacterium | reverse complement strand
ATCATGTAACGTCGGTTCGTACATGTTCTCCTCAGCCCCAATGAACCCATAGAACTTTTCAAATCCCTGGCGAGTTGGCCACGTATCCTGAGGCCCTGAAACAGTAGTTTCACGGCCAAGGGTTGAGTGCCACTTCCCAAAAGCTGCGGTGTTGTATCCGTTAAGCCTTAAAATCTCTGCAAGCGACGCTGTGTCATTCGGAAGACGACACGTATTTCCAGGAAAACCGGTTGCTATCTCGGGTATCGAACCCATGTTGAGCACATGATGGTTACGACCATGACGCAAGGCTGCACGAGTTGGCGCACAGAGTGCAACAGTATGGAATCGGTTAAATCGCAACCCATTTGAAGCAAGCTGACCAAGCGTTGGCATCGCGATCGCTCCTCCAAAAGATGCGGGCCCACCGAACCCGAGGTCATCAAGCAATATCAACACAACATTTGGAGCACCTTCCGGAGCCGAAACATGATTGTCTTCGGGCATGCGGACCTGAGAGGGATCTGCCTCTTCAACTGGTGGATGGCGGACGTCGGCAACAGGAAGACGCCGGCGGTCGTTTCCGTCTCCGGCCGTTGTGATCTCTTCGGCAACGGTTTGTTGAAAAATTCCCAAAACAACAAAACTGCCGATGATTGTATAACGGAATAACTGTTTGCCCTTGGAACCACTCGATGCCGACAAAAACATTTCTAACCTCAAAAAACTGATGACATAGAACTCATAACGTTCCAAAACTCTCACGCCTTTTATTGAACCAATTCAAT
>JBDOMS010000054.1:0-2002 GCA_039831735.1 Pirellulales bacterium | reverse complement strand
TGCCGTTGCGAAGACTCGATGGTGTGCTGTCATGGTCTGTTGGGATCGCACTCCTTTTCGAAGTAGCACTTATCGATCTGCAACGCTGGCGTGGTGTTGCTAGTCATTTCAATCGTTCAACGGTTATCGATTCACTTCTTTACGATGGTATGGGTGTGCTCATCCTGTGGGTGACCCTTCTTGCAACAGACCTCATGCTGAGAGCATTCCGTCAGAAAATCAAGGCATCCCCCGACATGGTTCTCGCAATTCAGAGTGGACTCATTTTTCTTGTACTATCCTGTGTGCTGGGTATTTGGGTCAGCGTGAATGGTGAGATGCGTATGGAAAAAGGTCTCGATCCTGAGGGTTTTGGCGCTCAAGGCGTGCCAAAGTTTCCGCATGGAATAGTGATTCACGCGTTGCAACTCCTTCCAGCACTCGCGTGGATGGCAGCCCGTTCTGGATTCTCATTACGATACCGAGAACGATTGATCACATATGCCAGTCGGTCACTGTGGCTCCTGCTTTTGTATGCACTGTTCGAGACACTTCTCGGACGATCACGTTTTGATCCTCCGCCTTACTTAGCAGCAATGCTATTCATTGCCATTGGTGGTCTCATGATCGTGAGTGGAATGATAGTTATGGGATATCTCCGCAGGTGCTTTAGGCAAAAAGCATCCCTCCTCCAAACGTCAGAGGAATAGCCTGAAAAGTATGCTGACCCCTGAAAGACCCAGCTAAGAAGGATTTCTTTCAAAAAGTGATTACTTTCACCCAATAACGTGTTTGTGGGCCTCGCTGACGAAACTTCGTAGTAGAATTTCCGTTTATCATTATTGGCACTAAAATCATGGCAGCGACTCAACAGCTATCGTTTGCCTTTTCTCTTTGGATTTTGAAAAACAGTCCGCCGGAGTATCGTCATTTCGATGACGGCGAATGCACCCACAATGAATCGAAAATGCAGAGGAAGAAACACACGGAAGCTTCATGGATGCACGACGGGTTTGATAGGCTGCTTCATTGCTCAGTGCAAGCAACGCCGTTACTTCGTCTGTATCTTTGTCCTCGTTGCAATAACCGCTGCTTATTCCGTAGCGCTAGCCGGGCCTGAAGTATCTTCGCCCAGTAATCATTTTGGACATGGCAAACAAACAGTACTGCAAGCAGTGGATGCCAGTGCCAACTCAAAGTGGTGCGGGCATCACGAGGGGAAACCGGTGCAATGGCAATTGGAACTGCCTGAGGCAACGGCAATCGCAGGCTATTCGTTAACCTCTGGAGGAGATGTTCCCTCTCGTGATCCTGATCATTGGGTGTTGGAGGGTTCGGTGAATGGCAAAAACTGGACTCAACTGGATCAACAGGAAAATCAGCCTGAATGGGAAAAACGTCGTCAATCCAAGCATTTCCCAATCAATAATCGTGGCGGCTGGAGATACTTCCGGTTTACCTTTCAGTTTGATGACCCAACCCACTACCAACTGTCGGAAATCGCGTTCGATGGTGTCTCAATGGAGGGTGTGATAATTGCTGCCCCCCCAACCATAGAAGAGCTGCGTAGCCAAGGTAAAACGTTCTCGAAATACCTTGGTCCTAAGGCGTTAGCTGTACCGGATGGGGTACCGACAGCCAACTTGACGACCTTTCAGCACGAGATCAGACCTCTGCTTGAAGCGTCCTGCGTGAAATGCCATGGCCCGGACAAACAGGAGGGAGACTTTCGCATCGATGCACTCGATCCAGACATGATCGATGGCGACGACGGAGACTGGTGGGTGGAGGTGACCGACATTATCAGCCAAGGCGAAATGCCACCGCCTGAGGAGGAAGAGGTCGCGCTGGCTGATGATGAGCGAGCCAAGGTCGTCAACTGGATTTCGCAGGAGTTGCTCGTTGCTTCCCAGTCCCGTCGCAGTGAACAGGGGCACACTTCGTTTCGCCGTCTCACTCGCTACGAAACAAGTTACGCGCTTCAGGATCTGCTAGGTTTGCCTTACGATTTTGCGAGGGATCT
>JBDOMS010000500.1:0-8503 GCA_039831735.1 Pirellulales bacterium | reverse complement strand
AGAGAGGAAATCAATCGCGTTCTGCCCTTGGCGTCCATGTTGGGTCAACACATTCTTTTTGAAAATGTTTGGAATGGTCTCTTTTACGATCCGTCTGGTTCGCGAACGCAGTCAGCTCGAGAATTTGCTGATTACATTGATAGTTTTTCAAGTCCTTGGGTCGGAGCATTTTTTGATCTGGGGAATCATGCCCGGTATGGTGATGTTGCCACGTGGGTGAAAGAATTGGGCTCACGGATTGTAAAGCTCGATATTAAGGGCTATTCGAATAAAAGGGCAGACGCGGAAGGGCCATGGAAAGGGTTTGTTGATATTACGTCTGGAGACATTGATTGGGCCTCTGTTCGAGCAGCATTGAAGGAAGTTGGTTTTTCAGGGTGGGTATCAGCAGAGGTGGGTGGAGGAGATATTGATCGGCTGAAAGCAGTTCTTGATCACATGAGGCAAGCGCTTATCGGGTGAGGGAATGAAGCAGAAGGATCAGGGGTCGTGGATAACGTGGATAACATAGTTTTTTGTTTTTTAGCAAGGATTAAGGGGTAAAACGATGGAACATTCGACATCCAAATCTCACAGTCAACAGACTCGGCGAGTTTTCCTCGAAACTGGGTCAGCTGCGTCCCTGGCAGCAGGAATGATGGTGCATTCTTCTGCACGCGCTGCTGAAGCACCGCAAGAGCTCCGTCTTGGTGTGGTTGGCTGTGGTGGTCGTGGTACAGGCGCGATAAAGAATTCACTCGACATTAACGATGGCGTCAAGCTGGTTGCAGTTGCTGACCTGTATGAGTCAAAGTGCGGAGGGTTGGTGAGGGCGATGTCAAAGGCCCATCCTGAGAAGGTAGCTGTTGACGAGAAGTCTATGCATGCGGGGCTTGATGCCTATAAGCGAATCTTGGACGACGCTCGTGTGGATGTCGTCCTCCTTGCAACATCACCGGGGTTTCGTCCCATGACGGTCCAGGCAGCTGTAAATGCAGGCAAGCATGTGTTTGCTGAGAAACCTTCATGTGTTGATGCTGCCGGGTATCGAACATGTCTTGTGGCTCATGATACCGCTGTCTCGAATGGCACAGCCATTGTGACTGGTACACAATACCGACGACAGGTGAATTACATTGGGGCAATCGAGCAGATACGGTCAGGTGCGATAGGAGATATTGTCAGCGCAACCACGCGTTACTGTTCTTCTGGCATTTGGTATCGTGAAAGAAAACCGCAGATGAGTGATGCTGAATATCAGCTCAATAATTGGATGCACTTTATCTGGTTGAGTGGAGATCAAATTGTTGAGCAGGCTGTTCACAATATTGATACTGTCAACTGGGTGATGGATGGCCCTCCTGTATCGGCATACGGATCTGGAGGGCGATTTACAAGGCCTTCAGACAGTGAGATGTGGGATAGTGTCAGTGTCGATTACGAATACCCAGGGAGTCGCATTGTCTCTTTTATGTGTCGTCAGATACCTGGGGCAGCCGGTGAAAATAGTACCGTAATCTATGGCACGCATGGAATGTGTCATATTGGGTCCATGAGTAGTGGTTCGCGGATCACCGACCGAAAGGGTTCCACGACATGGGAAATGAAGGGAAGCATCGCAGATGCGTACAAGCAGGAGCACAAAGATCTCATTGACTCCATTCGAAATGGCAAGCCAATTGTTGAGTTAAGGCAGACCGCAGACAGTTCGATGACGGCTGTTCTTGGTCGTGTTGCCGCCTATACCGGGCAGCGAGTGACGTGGGATTTTCTGGCAAAAAAGTCTGAGATGGATCTTTTTCCGAAGGAGCTTTCGTGGAATGGCACACTGCCTCAGCCTCAATTTGCAGTCCCTGGGAAAACGAAATTGGTATGAAGCAGAGCAGGAAAGATTCATGGTTTGACAGTCGAGGATGTGCGAAATGAGTGTGACAGTGTCATCGAAAGAAGTGGCTCCAATTTATAATGGTCCCTTGTCTCATGTGCATGATGTTGAGCGCGTGCCTGTCACGGTATACGAGCAGCCTCTGAATGCGAGTCAATCAGTTGCCAGAGAGATTGCTGATCTTGTTCAGAAGCGTGCAGCCGCTGGGAAGAAAACAGTTCTTGGTCTCGCTACGGGAAGTACGCCGGTTGGAGTGTATGACGAACTCATACGTCTTCACCGGGAGGAAGGCGTGTCATTCAAAACGGTTGTTACGTTTAATTTGGATGAGTATTGGCCCATGCCGCCGGATGCTTTGCAAAGTTACCATCGCTTCATGAGAGAGCATTTGTTTGACCACATAGATATTCCTCAATCGAGTATTCATATCCCTGATGGAACACTTGAGCGGAAAGATGTTCCTGTGGCATGTAGTCGCTATGAAGAGCAGATTAAGGCGGCTGGTGGAATCGATCTCCAACTTCTCGGAATCGGTCGTACGGGGCATATTGGTTTCAATGAACCGGGCAGTGCTCTGGAAAGCCGTACGCGTCTCATTACGCTTGACAGTGTGACGCGTGCAGATGCAGCGAGTGATTTTTTTGGTGAGTGGAATGTGCCGCGTCAGGCAATCACCATGGGTGTTGGTTCAATTCTGGCTGCTCGTCGAGTTATTCTTCTTGCCTTTGGGGAGCACAAAGCGCCAATTGTTCGCAGGGCAGTTGAAGACGAGCCATGTAGCCATGTTTCGGCGAGTGCACTCCAGCAGCATCCGGATGCACGATTTATTTTGGATGAAGCGGCAGCAGCAAAGCTATCTCGTTTCGAGTCACCGTGGCTCGTTGGGCCCCTGGAGAGTCTAGGTCTTGAGTGGACCGCCAATACGATTCGCAAGGCAGTTATCTGGCTTGCACTCAAACTCAAGAAGCCAATACTCAAGCTTACGGATGAAGACTATAACGAGCATGGTCTTCAGGATCTGCTTTCAAATTGTGGGCGGGCATACGATCTCAATATTGATGTGTTTCGTGAGATCCAAGATACCATTACAGGGTGGCCTGCAGGCAAGCCAGGTATCATACGTCGGGTGCGGGCAGCGGTCGCAGCGGCAGGCGAGAAGTTTCCACAACGAATTGTCATCTTTAGTCCACACCCTGATGATGATGTGATCAGTATGGGTGGCACATTAATTCGGCTCTGCGAACAGGGTCACGAAGTACATGTGGCTTATCAAACAAGTGGAAACATTGCAGTGTGGGATGAATCGGCTGACCGTCATGTCGATTTTGTTGAAGAGTTCTGCCAGGCCTTTGGCGTGGGTTCAAAAACAGGAGACATCGCTGAAGAGATACGAGCGTTCCTTCGAACAAAGCATGCTGGAGCGGTCGATATTGAAGAACTGCAAACGGTGAAAGGATTGATTCGAAGGACAGAAGCCCGTGCTGGTGCTCGCTATTCGGGAGTGCTGCCAGAACGGATTCATTTTCTGGACCTGCGGTTTTATGAAACTGGACGAGTTCGGAAAAAGCCGATCGGTGATGACGATATTGCAATAACTGCCAAACTCCTCGAACAAGTACAACCGCACCAGATTTACGCAGCAGGTGATCTTTCAGATCCGCACGGTACTCATCGGGTCTGCCTCGGTGCAGTGACCGCAGCATTTGACCAACTCAGTGATCAGCAGTGGGCCCAGCATTGTGAGTTATGGCTGTATCGTGGAGCTTGGCAAGAGTGGGAACCGTACGAAATTGAGATGGCAGTCCCACTTTCTCCTGATGAGGTTGAACGAAAAAGAATGGCAATTTTCAAGCATGAAAGCCAAAAAGACCGAGCGCTTTTTCCAGGGCCTAGTGATCCGCGAGAATTCTGGCAGCGGGCTGAAGACCGAAACAGGGAGACGGCACAACTCTACGACCGCTTGGGATTACCTGAGTATGAGGCGATTGAAGGTTTTGTGCTTTATCGACGCCCCCACGATTCATAATTTTTTGTCAGTTGTTTACGTGGGCGCCCAATGTCATGGAGGCTGTAGTGGCAGGACCAAACACTGTTCGCTTTGCAACACTCCACCACCCTGGCTGATCAAGGCTGAGGTAAGGAGAGTCTTTGGGCAACGTTTGTACAAGATGGTCGTGGGCCGGTTTTAGATTGTGGTATGGCATGGATGGAAAGAGATGATGAAGAGCGTGGTATCGAATGGAAAAAGGAAAAAAGAGCCATGTAAGAGGGTCCCGGCCTGTAAAGTTACAGGAATCAAGAATGTGTGACTCCCATGATGCTACTTCACCATCTCCCGTGAAGTGATGATCTGCAAGTTGACGCAATTGGTTGAGCACGACAGTCGTCAGCGCCAAGACATAGAGCAGAATGATACGGCTGGGAGCATGCAATCCAAGAATAATAACAGTTGGAATAATCGCTGCACGAATAAAGCAGGGAATTTCCATGAGTGTAATTACCTTTTTATCAAAGGCAGTCACTCTTCGACGATATCGCGGGTTAAGCGTGAGAGAACTTGCTCGCTCCAGTGTCAGTTGCCGAAGCCCGGGTGAAAGAAATGTGAGAGGTGCGAATAAAAAGCGCAGGAAGACCATGATTGGAAATACGAGAATGTGACCGGCATACAAAACAGCACTTTTCCAGTTTCCGGCCTCAAGAACATTGGCAACGTATTCAGGATCTTCTGGAGTTCCATACATTTTTGCACTGTGGTGATCACGATGATGACGGGTGAAAAAAGGAGAGGGCGTGAGAGTGACGGCACCGACCAGAAGATTCCATGTTACTTTGAATACCTGCATTTCATGATGACCAAGATGACAGACTTCATGGATGAGCGATCCGAGTCGATAAAGCCAGAAAACAGATAGTAGGAAGGCGATAAGTTGTGGCCCAGAGGCAAGAGGAGATTCCAAATACACATACGCTGATGTGTAGGCGAGAATGAGAGAGACCAGAAAGTCAGCCCAATACCGCCATGGCTTTACCGCAAAGTAGTCCGTTTGAGCTTCACGAATTGCACGACGCGCATCACTCACCCATTCAGAGTCTTCGGTTTCTGCTAGGTCAGGAGCAGGCGTTGGCATGTCGAATCCTTTCGATGAAATCGTCTTGGATAGTAGAAAATACAGACTCAGAATATAAGAGCAAAATTCTTTCGTTCCGGAAACCCCGCATTCGGATGTTTCGGATAATTCATTCTCCGTAGGACTGTGTTTTGTAGGGCATGATTATGGTGTCTTCCGGAGGCTTTGCTTCAATGAGTGATCGATCTCATAGTGATTTTGTAGAAAGAACCGATGTTCTCATAATGAGTATTTGCTGTCAGTGAATACGTTCGTTTAGAAAGGCAACACGGTGGTCCCTCGCATTTGTTTTCAGTCCTCTGGAGTCATCGGTGTTATTAAGCCCTATGGACTCCCAACTCAGGCCCCCCCGGGACTTCCCTCAGTGGAGCAGTGGTTGCGTTCAACGTTGTCCCACGATTCCTATATCGGTGTGCCTCATCGTCTCGATCGTGCAGTATCAGGTGTGATGTTGTTTGCGAATACACCTCGGGCCGCGCGTCAGTTGTCTCGTCAGTTTGAGCGACGGCAGATTGAGAAAACATATCTTGCCCTGACAGAAATGTCTTCTCAGGACGAAGGCTTCGAGGGAATAGACAATCATTTCCTCAATCAGGAATGGCATGATTGGATTGCCAAAATCCCGAATCAATCACAGGCCTGTATCTCCTCACCAAAGGACCGGTCTGCTCGAGAAGCACGTACACAAAGTACTCAGCTTGGTTTCTTGTCTGGACCGGGAGCACATAGAGTTGCACTGCTTCGTTTACAGCCACACACCGGAAGGATGCATCAACTCCGAGTGCAGGCTTCTGCCCGAGGTATGCCAATTATTGGTGATATCTTGTACGGAGCTCAATACGACCTGCGTGCTGATCCGCAATGGGAGTTTTGGGAGAGAGGAAAGATGCCACGAGTGGACCCCATTGCCCTCCATGCGTGGAAGATACGCTTTCACGATCCGGATACGAAGCAAGCAATAACCCTTAAGGCTGCAGTCCCGAGTTATTGGCCAGCTGAAGTAGTCAATTTGATCAATCGGGAGTTACTAAAGGACAGGAGCGAAGCCGATATGCATAAGCCATTGATGTAACCATGGCAGTGTCCAAGGATTCCAAGTTGGAAATGCAGCTGAAAGCACTGAGAAAAAAAGAAGAACAATTGCACAATATCGCCCCCAGAAACTTTTTGCGAGTTGATCAGCAGCTGGAACCACTGCTGCTACCCACAACGGGGCAAGCCAAAAAGCCCATCGAAATCCTGACGTCATACCTCCGTAGTTTCGGTCAAGTTGGGGTCTACTGAGATAGAAGCAAATGACGGCTACCGATACGACAGTGATTGCAACGGCTATCCGACGCTTGAAGATATGGGCTTGTGGTGATGGAGTGTCATGATGCGGTGAGCGCAAGTAGAGCAATCCTGGGATCACGAGAAGCCAGGCTGGCGTTAGTGAAAAGATGCCGTGATGACCGATCAACACATGAAAAGCGTATGTGGTTATTGATTGCTCACCTTTATCAATACCTCCAGGGCTTCGCCAATAGCTCGACACAATTCTTCCATCAGGACGTGGCCATGAGTAGTCGTACCAGTTATTTGGATTCCAGGTTGCCCCAGGAGGATTGACCGCAATGGCTTCTCCAGACCCTCGGTGTCCGTACGGCGGTACAAGGGTGTCGTGTGCGACCCAGTTGGTAAAAAAGAAAAGTGCTGCAACACCGGCAGCAGCCGGCAAGGCAGCAAATGCGGTGTTACGTTTATCAACAAGAAACAGCATCAACAGGACGACGACAAGCCACGACAATGCAGGAAGTTCAAAAGCAGCAGTCAAAGCAGCAGTCAGACCAGCACAGAAAAAAATGTTCCATGATCGAGCACTATCAAGATGAATTTTTAGGAGAATCCATAGACTGGCTGCAGCGCATACAGCAGCTAGCAAGTGATTTGTAAGAACGATGGCGAATGTTGTCAGAAAGGTGCCTGCTGCAATGAGCGCGACAGACCACATTCTTCCCCAGTCAGTATGTCCAAGTCGGTCGACAATGTGAGCCGTAAAAAAAATAAGCAATCCGAGCGGGATAAGACCAAATAGGACCATAAGCATGCGTCCCATTTCAAAAGGGTGGTCTCCAAGCGTCCATCCAGTCAGTCGATTCAAGAGCCAATACGGACCAGCAGCAAGGACAGCAATAATAGGTGGTTTGCTTGAGTACAAATGAAGGTGTCCGGAGGCATCTGGATGCGCAACAGCATCAATGGTATCCCAACCAGGTTCACTAACGAGTTGATCAATCCGAAATGAACCATGTTCCACAAGAGCTCGTATGGTAAGCCAGCGACTGCGATCATTGGCAGAAAGAAAGGGTCGTATAAGTCGCTTACTCGTCTCAATGCGCTGACGAAGAACGTCTTCATCAAATTCAATTCCACTTTGAGTCGCCTTCGTAATCGCATCAGCAACGAGACGTTTTTCAAGCGCAATTTTGTCAACGCTAGAGACCGCCCCCAGACGGCCGAGCACACTACCTAGCACAACGGTAGCGAGTATGGCATAGATCCAGAATCTATTTGATGCAGGATCATGAACATGTGATCGCTGGAATTGACTGCCAGAACGGACGATAATGGCAACGCGTAGCAAATCGAAAAAGCCACGAAAGAAACGACTTACGCCATACTTTGACGTACCACGTACCCGGGGTCGATGATGGATTGGAACTTCAACGACCCGAAATCCTTTCGACGATGCCATCACGGGAATGAATCGATGCATGTCATCTATCAAGGTGAGCTCACGAGCAACATCTGATCGCATCACCTTGAGGCCGCAATTGTGGTCATGGAGATGAAGGCCAGTCATCCAACTCACGAGCCGGTTGAAAACTCGTGAAGGAAATGTTTTATGCCATGGATCGAGTCGGGGTGTTTTCCATCCATTGACTAGATCAGCAGCCGGAGACGTGCTCGATTCATGCGGCTGCAGCATGGTCAACATTCTTGGTATTTCAGCTGGGTCATCCTGGCCATCCCCATCAAGCATTGCATAGGCTTGCCCTTGACAGCGAGCGAAGCCAATCGCCAAAGCGGCGGTCTTTCCCTGGCCATGATCTAACTTGATCCCATTAATCCGCGGATCCTGTGCGATGCGATCAATCTCGTCCCATGATGTATCTGTCGATCCGTCATCAACGATAAATAGTTCCCATGACAGCTTTGCGCGTTCCATGGCCTGTTGAATCTCGGACACCAAAGGGCCAATGTTTCCGGCCTCATTACGGACCGGAATCACGAGTGAAATAATGGGTTTGGTCATAATGTGGAACGCAGGACATGGGATTTTTTACAATTGCTGTGATCAGAATACCCTTGCATTAGACTTGTGCCTATGGTGCTGGTTCCGTGTGGACGTGGTTCCTCTCGCTGAAGTTGTCATTTTTGCAGGAAAATCTTATGGCCCGCCTCATATCACTTGGCGTCCTTGTGGGGCTGGTTGTCGTATTTGGGCTCTTGTCCCTACGCGTCATGGCCA
>JBDOMS010000567.1:0-2010 GCA_039831735.1 Pirellulales bacterium | reverse complement strand
CTGACTGAGGTGAAGCCGAAGCAGGGAACATCTTTAGATGCATACGATCTTGCATCACGGCTATCATTTACTCTTTGGGCAGCACCTCCGGATGAAGAGTTGATGCAACTCGCGCGCAATGGGACCTTGACTGAGTCAAGTGTTCTGAGGAGGCAGGTGGACCGACTCATTGATGACGGACGATCAAACGAATTTACAAAAGGTTTTTTAGAAAGCTGGCTGCGCCTCAGGGATTTGGGGGACCAGCCTCCCCCGCGCAAGTCCGCACCTGAGTACTACGCTGAAAATCTTCCGTCGTCGATGAAGAGAGAAGCACAGCATTTTTTTAACCATCTGCTTCATACCAATGCTCCGGCCATCACCCTATTGAGTGCAGACTTTACCTTTGTCGACAAGAGGCTTGCTTCACTGTATGGATTTCCGGAAAAGGAATCGATGCGATTAGCCGACGGTTTCAAGAAAGTGACTGTTGGCTCCAATAAACGTGGTGGGATTCTTGGCATGGCAGGAGTCTTGACCGTCTCAGCAAATGGAGTAGAGACATCTCCTATTACAAGAGGTGTGTGGGTCATGGAAAACATCTTAGGGACAACACCCCCCCCTCCACCGTCCGAGATTCCAGCACTCGAAGCAGATGTAAGCGATGCAACGACTATTCGGGAAAAACTCTTATTGCACAGCAAGGATCAGGCGTGTGCTGTCTGTCATAAAAAAATAGATCCGCTTGGTTACTCATTGGAGTCATTTGATCCCATTGGTCGTTGGCGTGAGAAGTATCCAAAACGCAAGAAAAAAGAAAATAGCCTTCGTATTGATACATCAGGCGAGTTGCTGTCCGGTGAAGCATTTCGGGATTTTGATGAGTTCAAAAATGTTCTAGTGACTTCACGCAAGGCAGCTTTTCTTCGCTGCCTCACTGAAAAACTATTGTCTTACGCTTCAGGTCGTCGTATGAAAGCTTTTGATTGGGCCGAGATCAATCAAATTCTTGACAATGTGAAAAATGATGATGAAGGACTTCGGTCGCTTGTTCTGGAAGTCCTTGATAGTCGTATTGTTCGTTCGCCATAAATGTTTCAGGGTGAAAAGCGTTGACCGGGTGCACTATTCTCTTTGTGTAATAAAAAGTTTTACATTGTGGGTCGATCGTCCGACTGCGACGACATCAGGCACACCATCACCAGAAAGATCACCCACGGCAAGAGCTTCTACAGCGATGCCACCTCTGTCAAGTATCGTCCTGCGCCACTCTGGTGCCCTTTGTGAAACGGCGGCTTGTGATTGAGAATAAACAGCAAGTGTGGGGCCATAGCCAGATTGATCTGACGCGTCACTCGATCCAAAAACAATCTCATCATTTCCATCACCATTAAAGTCAGCGGTGGCAATAGCATGTCCTCGTTTATATCCGTCATCGATAATAGTACGGTGCCATGTAGAGGAATTTGCGGTCTCCTTCGGAGTCAACACTGAAATTGCAGAACCATGCATCGGTTCAACAGCTACAAGGAACGGTTTGCCATCAGCTGTATAGCCAAGGCAGACTTCACCTGCCCCGTGAGATTCATCCTCTTTTGCCCCGGCACTCAGTAGCGTGCGAGAGAAACCATCGTTTCGTCTTGAAATAACATTGATGCCTTCCAAACTGGCTGTGATGGTGTCGATTGAACCATTACGATCAAGATCAACATGCATGTGACCATGAAGTCGATTTAGGTGTTGATCAAGAATCGTAGCTGTCCAGCGATCGGTTGATGGTTTTTCGGGTATGGAAAACGCAGTAAGATTGACACCGTGTGTTCCCTTCTGAGCATTCAGAGGTGATACCACAAGTTGTGGTTTTCCTTGGCCGAGAACGTCTCCCCAATACATACGATGGGTTGATGGCATCGGACCAATATCATGAACTGTCCATGGTTGGCTGAGATCATCGTTGCGTGTCAGCCAGTGAAGTGATCCTGTTTTGGGCCAACTGGCTCCAAGTGCAAAGTCAATACGTCCATCGCCATC
>JBDOMS010000161.1:0-2013 GCA_039831735.1 Pirellulales bacterium | reverse complement strand
GGGTCTTCCGGGTTGGCGTTGTAGTCTTTTTCGAGGTCGGCAAGGGTCTTCGGCGCTTCGACCGCCGATCCACCGAGTTCTTCTTCCACGATCCGTTTCAGGAACGCGTGATAGCCGGCTTCGAATTCTTCGACAGACACTTTGAATACCTGCTCGATACCCGTGTTCGTCGGGACATTCCGCCGATACGAATCCAGCAACGCGGCGATCGTCTCTTCTCCGTAGGTTTCGATCATGTACTGGGCATATAAACGGCTCTGGCAGTAGGCGAATTGCCAGTCGAGCGGTGTCGGCGGCCGGACGAAGATTTGCGTCAGTTCGTCGAGGCTCCAAAGATCGCCGCGCGGGACGCGTTCCAGCAACAGCCGGTTCCAGACCGCCGGGCGTTCGATGTTCTCGCTGGTGACAGCCAGAGCTTCGGTAAACCAGTGTGGAATGTTGAATCGCGTCTGCTGCTGCATTGGATGCTCGTGCAAATACCCCGCGGGCAAAGTCTCCATCAAAACGGTCATAGTTTTTTATCTGCATCTCATCAAGTAATGCTTCAGCTGTGAAATCTGCCTGAGGTGCATCGTGTTGATGAAGCGACTGAACGGCGACACGTTCTGGTGACGTACCGACAGCCTGTGAAAGCGATTGACGAAATGCGTAATGGGCATCATTTCCGATCCCAATCCAATCAATAGCAGCAATCACCAACGGCTCACCCGCTCCAAGTAGGACAATACCTCGGCATCGCAATGAAAGATCAGCTGGACGGATCACATTGTTATAGGCCATACGAAGGCCAACCGGTGGTGTTGCATCAATATCAAACGTCGCAACGCGAAGGCTTGACTCTGAATGAGGAATCTCATCACAGCAGCAATTGCAGGGCAAGTGCAACATCATGATTGAGACAATGTATAAACACGACAGAAGTGGAAACCTTGCAATGCGCCCCATCATCAATCCTCCCTACCACCCAGACACGTTCCTGTAGCACATGTTTCAACATCTCTGAGTGTACGAGAAGCACCGCATTGACCTCAAATACACATGAAGAGACACCAAGAAAAGAGACGAATGACACCCACGTCAGAGTCACCCATCACCTCACTACGTGGACATCCCGTGCATCTTTACATGCTGCTTTGATGCAAGCCTGCCCTACGAAAACTGCATGTCCATAAAGGCAGGTACTACGTCATAGCCGGCACGACATAACCATCACGGTATTCTCTTTTGAGGAAACGATTTGCCGGCTCGGCATGGGAGCCCACGAACTTGTGTCCGTCCTGACTAAGGTTCAAAACGGAACTTGCCTGTACGTTCCCACCGTCGAGTGCAAGATCATACCGAGATAGTACCCCTTGAACTTCTTCTGCGAGACGTTTCATATTTGGGAATCCGCTGTTGATCACAGCACTTGAATATGTTTCACCGGCTCGAAATCCAATGTTTGCAAGATTGCACCACCCTGTGGAATCATTTCCCACTTCCACTTCTGTATTGAGTAACGATGCATTCTGCGCACGAACCGCATCAATGAAATTCTGCTGATGTACGGAATTACCACTATTGCCTCTGAAGCGACGGATCTCTTTTCCGTCACGATCATAGGCCACTCCCTTACCTCGCTGTCCTTCGTACCGTCCTCCTTCACAGAACGCTATGTACCCACTGCCTGGGCCAGGATGTTTTGGGCTCTTCTTATCTCCAGGGGCTGCCGCAATATTCATAAGGTGAATGCTGACAGGAATCGAACCGGTGTCAAAATGAACCATATGTACATTTGGTGTTTCACCAGCATCATTCCAGGCAACACGCCCTCCCAAACCTTGAATGCGTCGAGGAAGCCGTACGCTGTCACGGAACACAACATTCCGTACATCATCGAGAACATGTACTCCCCAGTTACCCATTTCTCCTGAACCCGTATTCCAGTTCCAATGCCAGTCGTAATGGAGTTTGTCACGGAAGATTGGCACATCCTGGGCCGGCCCCAGCCAGACGTCGTATGCAACATTCTTT
>JBDOMS010000312.1:0-8531 GCA_039831735.1 Pirellulales bacterium | reverse complement strand
ACGTGCCTGTTCGTAGAAAGCGTATTTTTTGCCCTTTCCGAATTGTTCCATCAAGAATTCGAATATAAGTAATAGCCCCACGGTAACTGTCGTAGTGGCTATCAAAAACCATGGCTTGCAAAGTTGCACGAGGATCACCTTGAGGTGGAGGGATTCTTTCAACAATTGCTGCCAGTAATTCGTCAACACCAATACCAGATTTTGCGCTTGCCTTGATGACTTCGTTCGCACCAACGCCGAGGCTTTGTTCAATCTCAGTGAGTACTTCATCCACACGCGCATAGGTCAGATCGATCTTGTTAATGACTGGGACGATTGTCAAATCAGCATTTATTGCAGCATACGCATTGGCGACTGTTTGTGCCTCGACACCTTGAAAGGCATCGACAAGTAGAACGGCGCCCTCACAGCACGCAAGACTTCTTGAAACTTCGTAGTGAAAGTCAACATGTCCAGGGGTGTCAATGAGATTCAGTTCATAAAGCTCCCCCTTATGCATGCACTCCATGCGAACAGCACGAGCCTTGATCGTAATACCACGTTGCCGCTCAAGCTCCATATCATCGAGCATCTGTTCTTTGAGTTGTCTCTTTTGAACTGTTCCTGTGTGCTCAAGCAATCGATCAGCAAGAGTACTTTTGCCGTGATCAATATGGGCAACGATTGAAAAATTTCGAATGTGTTGACAGTCAATTGACATGTTTAGCTTCTATTTGTGCGCAAGGCGTGCAAGTCCGGCAGCGCCGATGGAACCTGCGTCACCACCAAGACTGGCGTAGCGCAGTACAGTATGATCAGCAAGCGTTGGAAATGCACGATGACGGACTTCCGATTGAATCCGCTCTAGGAATGATTGACCAATAGGATTGTTTCCTTGACCGAACGTCATCGCTCCACCAATGATCACAGCTTCAGGGTCGATGATATGCATCAAGGACACGATCCCAATACCGAGCCATTGTGCCACGTCCATAATTAGATCATAGGCATGCTGATCCCCAGATTCTGCTTCTTGTGCAATCAAAATCGGATCCAGAGTTGCCCCGGCTCGAACGGCATCCGCAAGAGATCCAGTTGCACCATTTTCTATGGAACGACGAGCAGCCTTTACGAGAGATGTTGCACTACAATACGCCTCCAGATGACCGGCATGCCCGCAGGGGCACATTCGAGCAGAGTCAGATGTATCAACGATCATATGGCCACATTCAGAGCCATGACTGTGCGCACCTTGCACACTAAGATTTCCAATAATGATGCCACCACCGACTCCCGTTCCAAGTGTGAGAAGAACAAGACTGTCGTACTCCCTACCTGAACCAACCCAGAATTCACCAAAGGCAGCGGCATTTGCATCATTGGTAAGGGTAACGGGAAGACCACAGTTTTGATGCACTCGATCCCGAAGTGGAAAATTGTCCCATCCTGGAAGATTACCAGCACGAACGATACATCCTCGATCAAGGTCAAGTGGTCCAGGTGACCCAAGTCCCACTCGTGCGATCATATCAGGAGTAGCGTGAGCTTCACGAGCAAGTTGGAGTACAAATTGACCCATCCGTCGAGCGGCGCCTTCAGGTCCTCTGTTCGCATGAGTTGGTTCTGTGTGAAAAGCAAGGCAATCACCTTGTGAGTCAACCAATGCGGCTTTGATATTGGTTCCTCCAAGATCAACACCAGCATAAAGCGGAGGTATCGCCTCTGTAATTGGCGTGAGACCTGGTCGACTTGCCATGCCTGAGCAACCTCACTCCGGAAGGCGGCCAGTCTCAACAGCTGGTGTTGGACCGGTACACGCCTTCATGAATTCAACAAGATCAACTTGGTCTTGTTCAGATAATTTCAAGGGTCGAATCTTATCGCTGAGATGAGCATTTGGATGTCCACCTTTATCGTACCATTCCACGACTTCCTCAAGTGTGGCAACCGAGCCATCATGCATGTAGGGAGCAGTAAGTGCTACATTACGAATAGTTGGTGTTTTGAAGGCTCCAGTGTCCTTTTCGTTTTTGGTTACCACGAAGCGACCGAGATCTGGATCATCCTCATCCATTCCAATTCCGAGGTTGTGATATTTTTCATCAGCTAGATTTGCACCTACGTGGCAGGCAGTGCAATTACCTTTTTCTGAAAAAAAGATCTCACGCCCGCGTTTTGCAGAATCAGACATGGGGTGTTTTTCGAGAAAGTCTTTCGTCTCTTTATACTTCACTGATAATTCTGGATCTTCCGCAATATCTTCTTCATCCAGTCCCTCAAATGAACGGAGTTGCTCGTTGTAATCATATGGGGATGGTGTTGTCACAATCACGCGTTCGAAGGCGGCAATGGCCTGACCAACATACTCAATGGTTAATCCGCCAAATATTTTTTCAAATTGTCGTTTGTAGACTTGGTTTTCTCCGAGCCGTTTCACAACACCTTCATGTGTAAAGCCCATTTCAATTGGATTTGCGATTGGTCCGATCGCCTGATCTTCAAGAGAATCTGCACGGCCATCCCAAAACTGCGGGCCAGACAGAATTCTGTTGTACGAAACGGGAGAGTTCCGGCCGCCTTTTTGTCCCTTGATTCCCACTCCCGTCTTCGTGTGCGCAGTGTATCCCATTGATGGGTCGTGGCAGGATGCACAACTCACCGTAGAATCGAGAGAAAGTCTTGTATCAAAATAGAGTTGACGTCCAAGTTCTATTTTTGAACGAGTCAAAGGATTGGTATCTAAACCGGTAATCTGAGCTGTACCCTGTGAAAGCCCGAGAGGGAGAATTGGATCAAGCTCAATAAAGTTTTTTGGATCGGACAGCCACTTGTCGATTTGCGTGAGCGTGAGAACTCCTTCTCCTGGAATACCAGATGTAAGTGATGGATCACCCAATGTGACCTTATCCTTCGAAAGTTTTTTTGAATTCTGTTGAATTGACTTCTCTGCTGCATCGATTGTCGCATCAGCTTTGGCTTTGGCTTCATCCGCCTTCTGTGTTGCAGTTGCTGATTCTGTGGGAGCAGTTGACGAAGCATCCGTTGAAGTATTTGGCGGCATGGTTTCGATAACTTCAACCTCAACTACTTTCCCTTTTGGGATACCTTTATCTGCTGGAGCACAACTAGTTGCAATCAGCAAAGATGGTGCAAGAAGAGCTATGGTGATTCGAAACGTTCTTGTACGGTCTGTTGAGTTACAATACATGGCTCACCTCTTCGGAAGATGTACTTAATGACCTTCTTTATAGTAGTCGGCTTAATGTGGCTCAACCACATTGGCTGTAACAAGCCATTCCAGCTCTCCAGACTGGTGAAGGACGTCATCGATTTGGATGGATGCTACGGATCCTTTTCGCATCCGGATTGCAAGGGATTGAGCACCGAGCGCACAAGCGACGAGACGTCCCACACAGGGAGCATGTCCAATCCACGCAACGCGACTCACATGCTGATTCATCGTCCATGAGGCTAGTTCCTGCCAGTCTGCCCCGGGAGCGAGTGCATCTAATTCGGTGACTCTCGATGGGATGCCGAACTGCTTTGCCATGATATCAGCAGTTTCTCGGGTGCGTACAAGCGGACTTGTGGCGATACAATCGACATGCATTCCAGCACTGTGGAGATGTGCCATCATTTTCTCAAATCGCTTTCTCCCCTTTTTTGTAAGTGGTCGTGAAAAATCATCACCGTGAGGCCCAGCGTCTTCGGCCCAAGCATGGCGAACAATATAAAGATGAGAGATTGAAGGCATGATTTGATTGTGACCGCTTTATGAAGAAGTGACAAGACTCAGCATCGGCGCCAGAGTTCGTCTTCAACAACACCTTCAGCCTGAATGGCATCCTTTGCTTCATGACGCCAACGTTTGGCATCAACTGGATAGCCAGCTGTTGGTGAAAGACCGGGTGAACGTGTTGACCAGAATGCGTTGAAGGCTTTCATGCATAGTTCACGGGTATATTTTGCGGTCATGCTTGCGAGAGCGACTGGGGCTCGATGTTCTCCTCCTACACAAAATTCGATTTGACATTGAGAAGATGGCATTTTGTACGCAGAGCGTTTCTGTGTTTCTTCGATAGGAGTGACCAATGGGCAATCAAAGAATTGTGAGATCACCGAAGCATAATGTTTTCTGCCCCCATGGCGATCACACCAAATCAGAACAGGTTCACTTCCAGTTCGAAGGGAATGAAGTTTAGCTGCAAGAGTCAGAGTTGTCTTTGAGAGAATATCAGATTTATTAAGTCCGAGTGAAAGCTGTTTATTGAAATCCTTCGGGTGAACAACATGGCACGCAAGACTCGAGAGAGAAACCTTATGATTTTTGAGGATTGATGTAATACGACTGCTGTGATGCAAACACTCGGAGGCATCAATGACAAAAGGAAGTCGGAATTCAGTCAACAGAGACCATTCTGCGGGAGGGTTTTCGCAATCAATTCCTGTTGCATGAGCCATAGATTCCCAGTCACAGGGAATGGCACCTGTTGTCATAGCCATTGCAGAAAGAACGCCATGCTCAAGTGCTCGAAGACGATCAGGAGACTTGCGATCATTCTTATACACCAACTTCGAATCTGCCCAGAGTGATCCATGGTGTGTAGTTGTGGCATTGGCTGATGCGGCGGAAAGCGCATTCTCCAGAGTTGATTCTGCTTGATCTTGTGATGATTCAATGTGCCAGGCTGAAGCAGCGACGACCAACGGACCTAAGTTTGGTCCGTAGCCCGCCTCATCGGTTCCAATGACAAGGGTCATTCTACTGTCCCCGTTGTGCGAGGATGCTGGCGACAGTATTCGTAGATTGCAATGGATGTTGAAGTTGCGGCATTGAGGCTATGGGGCAAGCCGGCCATAGGAATCTCTGCAATACGATCAAGTTTTGCAAGAATGGTATCGTCCAAACCCGTTCGCTCATTCCCGACAATAAGTACTGTCTTTGGAGCAAATGAAAAAGAATAAAGGTTTTCAGAGTTTGTTGTCTGTTCGAGGCCAACAAGTTCGTATCCGTCGGCTTTGAGTCGGTCGAGTATTGGAGATAAACTACGATGCACTTTTAGCGTCACTGCGTTAGCTCCATCCCGGGCGATTCGCTCGTGAAGACGGGCGGTACCGCAGGCAATGACATGGTGGATGCCAAAACAGCCACACGTTCGTACGATATGAGACAGATTGATGTGGCTTCGCATCGGTGCACACGCCACAATTAATTCCCTTGGTTGAGAAAGTGTCGTTGGAGGCTTGTGTCGGATGTGTAAGAAGCGAGGCATATTGTGGTTATTTATAATGGTATTTGCCACACTCGGTCATGGTTGTAGCAGCCAGCAGTCATCAGAGATAGAAGATGTACAAGCACAATCTGGGGAAAAGTCACCAGATGTGGTCGTCCGAGTTGCTAATTATGAGGAAATTCAGTCTGAGCGATCGAAACATCAGGGGAAGGTTGTCATCCTGGATTGTTGGAGCACGTCATGTCCACCGTGTGTTGAAGAGTTTCCGGGTCTTGTGAAACTGAAAGAAACATTTGCCGAGAAAGTTGTTTGCATGTCACTTTCGTTTGACTACGAGGGATTTGGTGAACCGGAAGACACGCTACCACCAGTTGAAAAGTTTTTGAAAAAGGTGGGTGCCCAGAAAATATTAAACTTTGTTTCACGTGAAGATGCAGATGTACTGTATAAAAAAATGGACCTCGTCAGTGTCCCAGCCATCTTTATCTGGGATGCTCAAGGAGTTATTGTCAAGAAATTTGATGATGATATGGCCGCAAATGAATTGGGTCGACCATTTACATATGATGATGTAGAAGCAGTAGTCAGTAACCTTATTCAGTAATATTTGATCCGACTGTATCAGTTCGTTCATTGAATCAGAAAGATATTTCCAGATATGACATCAAAGCCTGGTCAGCCTGATGCTATGAATCGTCGCGGTCTCGGTGACAAAAAAATAGCAGAGGTAAATAATCAAAGAGGCCCACAGCCTGGTGATCGAGTTCGAGAACCTCTCGTGTTCGGTCGTGAAACAATTGAGTCCATTGTGGTGGCATTCGCGATGGCATTGTTGTTTCGGGCCTTTGAAGCAGAGGCGTTTGTCATACCGACTGGATCGATGGCCCCCACGCTCATGGGGCGACATAAGGACCTCGTGTGTGATGCCTGCGGAATGGATTATCGTGTTGGTTGCAGTGCGGAGGAGGATGATCAGTCGCAAGGCTTGCGCATGGAGCTGTCGAGGCTTGAGCAGGAAGTAACACGACTCCGGTCAATAGTTGATAGTTCACAAAGTTCTCCCCGCGAGCAAGATGATGCTCAAAGAAGGCTGGCTGACTTAGAACGAGAGGGGGGGCCGATCGCGCAACGTCGTAGCCGACTTGATAGTAAACTTGTAGCCGGAGGAATATGTCCAAACTGTGGATTACCGGTAGAGTTTTTGGAGGAACAGGGTGAGGGACTTGCGTACAATCCGCGCTATCCGTCTTTTAATGGTGATCGGATTCTTGTAAATAAGGTAGCGTATGATTTTTCAGAGCCTGATCGTTGGGATGTTGTGGTTTTTCGTTATCCCGAAGATGCCAAGGTCAATTATATAAAACGTTTGATTGGCCTTCCGGGTGAAACAGTTTCAATCGCTGCAGGTGATATTTGGACAAGCCGAAAGGGTGCTGCGCCGCGTATTGCAAGGAAACCTGATGACAAATTGGTCGCAATGCTTCAATGTGTCCATGACGCTGATCATATTCCGAAAAAGCTTATTGAGTCTGGGTGGCCTCGAGCTTGGTCAGATTGGGCTCTTTCAAAAGACAGGAAGCGGTGGCAGGTAGATGATAGTGGACGGTCCTATACAGTCGAGTGTAAGAGTGGGCAGACAGCTACCATGCGTTTTCGACACATGGTGCCCACAGCCGAACAATGGCAACGTGTTTACGATGGAAAGCCAATGAATGGAGAGGCAAAGCCTTCTCTCATTACAGACTTTCAGCCGTACAACGCGTTACCAAGCCGTCCCCATTGGGTGAGTGATCTTGCCTTGGAAACAGTAGTGACGAGTCATGCAAAGACAGGGCAGATAACACTGGAACTTATTGAGGCAGGTGAGGCACATCGATGTATATTTGACTTCTCAAATGGAGAAGTGGCAGTCGTGCGTGCTGGACAGTTGCCATCTGATGCTTCGGCCGTTTCATCATCCGTAAAAGGAGAGGGAACATGGACGATTCTTTTTGCAAATATAGATGATCAGCTGTCACTTTTTATCAACGGGAATAAAATTGATATTGGATCATTGGGCGATTTTGAGCAGGACATCCGTGATGCCGTAGGCTCTACTCCAGTGGAAACTCTTATCAAACCGGGAAATGCAATGTGTAGTGACATGTCGCCAGTTGGAATCATATCGAGTGGTGCACATGTGACGGTTGAGGGAATGCGGGTACTACGGGATGTGTATTACCTGACAACTGTACTGGGCGTACGTCTTGGAGAATTCTACGAAAAAGATCGTCTGGATTTTCCACTTGAGCAAGGCCAGTTTTTTATGCTTGGTGATAATTCTGCAGCAAGCAAGGACAGCCGTTTATGGATGGATGGTCATCATGTTGATCGCCATCTCCTTATTGGTGAGGCAATGGTTGTATTCTGGCCTCATGCCGTGCCGGCATCGTGGGCTTTCCCACTAAAAATAGGTCGCTTTGAGTTGCGATTGCCCTCATGGCCAAACTTCGCGAGGATGCGGAAAGTTAGGTAGTGGTCGTACGACTCAAGGAGGAGACATGTCTCTTTTATCTGCTGAAGGGCTTGTGAAAATCTACGGCCGTCGTCGAGTTGTTGATGGTGTTGAATTTCATGTTCAACAAGGCGAGATTGTTGGATTACTTGGACCAAATGGAGCTGGAAAAACAACAAGTTTTCGTATGACATGCGGCCTCGTCATGCCAGACGATGGTCGCGTATTGCTGGATGATGAGGACATTACAGATTGGCCGATGTTTAGGCGGTCTCGTGATGGTGGCATGGGTTACCTTGCGCAGGAGCAGAGTGTCTTCCGAAAACTCACGGTCGAACAGAATCTTCTGGCGATTATGGAATTGGTTGGAATGAGACCAAAAGATCGTCGTCGAAGGTGTGAAGAACTTCTCGAGCAGTTTGATATCGTAAAAATTCGCAAGTCAAAAGCACACTATATTTCTGGTGGTGAGAAACGACGGCTGGAGATTGCGAGATGTCTCGTGACAGAGCCAAGAATTATTCTGCTTGATGAACCTTTCACAGGTATTGATCCGGTGACTATTCATTCCATCCAAAAGATCATTAAGAGTCTTCGGGATGACGGCATCTCAATTTTGATTACGGATCATCGTGAGCGAGAAACACTTGCAATTACTGACAGAAGTTATGTTGTTCGTGCTGGAAAAGTTCTATGTCATGGAACGGCCGAGGAAGTATTAAGTAACCCGGACGCTAAAAAGTATTATTTTGGCGAAAGCCCAGGCATTGAGGCTGCATGATAAAAGCCCTGTAGCGGAGCTTTTATCGTGCAGTTTTCAACTG
>JBDOMS010000531.1:0-8544 GCA_039831735.1 Pirellulales bacterium | reverse complement strand
ATCTGGTTGGGCCGAAATCTATGATTCAATGTACGTAAAAGGAGAAGGCGTTGAAAGGGGAGCGAAACTCTCCCGCTATCATAGTCACCAATTGAGAAATGAACAGAAGTTTCTTTTAGATAAGATGTTCTAATCATCTACCGAATGTTTTTATCAGGAAGCTCTGTCTTGATTCCCTCATCGATTGGCATGGTGTCCCGGGCAGGAGTGAGATTCAATCTCAGGAGTGCTGCCTGAAGTTGTTCTTCTAATTCTGCACGACGCTTGGCAAATTGCGGATTCTCAGCCAGATTTTGGAGCTCAAGAGGATCATTCTTGAGGTCATACATTTCTGGTGTGTGTCGATCCGGAGAGCCGTCACCATGAGGATAGCGAACAAACTTCCATCTATCTGTTCGAATACCTCGGATGTTTGGCGTGTATGGAAACTGCTTCTCATAGTCGTATTCGTAGAGCCAGGTGGTACGCCAGTTTTTATCTTCTCCTGCGGCAAGCTTCCGCCATGATTTGCCGGTAATATCCTTCAGAGGTTCGGCTCCGCAGAGATCAAGAATACTTGGGGCAATATCTTCATTGAGTACCTGGCCACTGACCATTGATCCTTTGGGTAAGCCAGGTCCACAGGCAATAAGGGGGACACGTATGCTTGGCTCATGCATCGTTCGTTTGTCAACCATTCCATGTTCACCCTCAAGTAAGCCATTGTCTCCCATAAACACAATGAGTGTGTTGTCATACTGACCACTTTCTTTCAGGTATGTTACAAGTCTACCGACACTGTCATCCACTGAAAGAACGGTGCCCCAATACGCATGAACCATTTTTTCAAAATCAGCAACTGCCTCGGGTCGACGATCAGGAAAGTTTTTTCGCCAGTCAAACAGTGGGCCGTAAATGCCATGCCATGTTGGTAATCGCTGTCGAATCCAGTCTGGTTGTGTTTCAAGATGAAAGGCACTATCAGGATAGCGAATGGTCACATCATCAAACGTGTGTTCGTACTTGGGTTCAGGAAAGTAAAAAGAGTGTGGTGCCTTATGACCAAGGCAAAGAGACCATGGCGTGTTGTGTGAGCGTTTCTTGAGCCAATCAAGACAGTAATCAGTCACAACAGTGGTGTAGTAGCCCTTTGGCGTCTCATGCTGTACTCCATTCACGTTCCATTCAGTATCAAAGTATTTTCCTTGTCCCTTGTGAGAAATAAACCAGTCAAAGCCTGGTCTAGGTTTATCATTTCCTTCACCCATATGCCATTTACCGATGTAGGCAGTGTCGTAACCTTCCTGCTGAAGCCGCGCGGGCCAATGCGGGAGACTTTCGGGCAGTTCAGTAAAATTATTTCGAACGCCATGAGCGTGTGCATACAGACCCGTCAAAATGCTTGCCCGGCTTGGAGAGCACAGGGAGGTTGTGCAAAAACTATTGAGGAATACGACACCATTTTTGGCAACTTCGTCTATGTGTGGGGTTTTCACATGCTTTGAACCAAGGCATCCCACAGCATCTGGCCGCAGGTCATCGCAGAGTATGAAAAGAACATTGGGGCGATCAGAAGCCAAAATCCCATGCATTCCAGAGGAAGTTATGCACAAGAAAACAAAGAGGCGAAATTTTATGTGAAGCATCGGGTTTCTCTTAAAGCCGAAAAAAACAGTAATCTACTGCGTGCAGTTACTAACAGAATCACAGTTCCCGGGGTGAGGAATATACCATGACATTAGTTTACGAATCATGTCGCTTCTTTTAAGTAAAGGAAAGAGGAGGATTTTTATGCTTCGTGCCAGTTTTGGCCTTTTTCTATCACTTGTTTTGACATCAACAGTGTTTGCACACTGTCAGGTCCCCTGTGGAATCTATGGTGATCAGTTGCGTTTTGAGCAGTTGCTCGAAGATGAACAGACCATTGCAAAAGCACAGCTTCAGATTAACGAACTTGTAGGAAAAACAAACGGTCAGGATGCCAATCAGCTTGCACGATGGGTTCTGACGAAAGAGGAACACGCAGCCAGTATCCAAGAGACTGTCACTTCATATTTTCTTGCGCAACGGATCAAAGCCGATTCACCTGAATACGTTGCGCAACTGAAGGCTGCTCATTTAGTCACAACGGCAGCCATGAAGTGTAAGCAATCGAACGACGCCGCTACAGCAAAGGATTTGGAAGAGGCTATCTTCAATCTCTACCGAGCGTACGAAGGAAAAGAGCCAGCTTTTCAACCATTGACGCTCGAGCAACAAGTGGATGTTTTCTTTGGGAAGTACCTTGTGCAACCCCTTGCAACCATTTTTTTCTGGGAAGTACCAGTGTTGGGAATGCCATTAGTGGTAGCCTGGTTACTTGCCGGTTCAATCTTTTTCACACTCCGAATGAAATTCGTCAACATACGAATGTTCTGGCACGCAATCGAATTGGTTCGCGGAAAGTATGACAATCCGAATGCTGCTGGAGAGGTAAGTCATTTTCAGGCGCTGGCGACAGCCTTATCTGCGACGGTAGGCCTCGGCAATATAGCTGGTGTAGCAATCGCTGTATCAACTGGAGGTCCTGGTGCAACACTATGGATGATTATGGCAGGTCTCTTGGGGATGTCAGCGAAGTTCACAGAGGTCACTCTTGGACAACAATTTCGTCAGATTCGACCAGATGGAAGTATTATGGGTGGTGCCATGTACTACTTGTCTGACGGACTTGCTGCCCGGGGTCTTGCAGGACTTGGTCGCGTGCTTGCCATCGCGTTTGTCATTCTGTGTATCGGTGGCTCACTGGGTGGCGGAAATTCATTTCAGGTTCGATTAGGTCTTGATCAAGTTCGAACCATTGTTCCCTTTTTTGATTCCTATCCATGGGCATACGGCATTCTGATGGCCGCTCTTGTTGGCATTGTGATCATTGGTGGCATTCGACGGATCGCTTCTGTAGCAGACAAAATCGTGCCGGCAATGTGTGTGCTCTATGTTCTGGCATGTATCTATATTTTGTTCACAAATATCACGGTGATTCCATCAGCATGTTCATCAATAATTATGGGAGCATTCAATCCTCAGGCGGCTGCGGGTGGTTTTCTTGGTTGCCTTGTCATCGGGATTCGACGCGCAGCTTTTTCAAATGAAGCCGGCGTTGGCTCAGCTGCCATCGCCCATTCAGCTGCCCGAAGTGAATATCCTGTACAAGAGGGCATTGTGTCTCTCTTGGAGCCATTCATTGATACTGTGGTTGTGTGCACAATGACGGCATTGGTGATTGTGATTACCGGTGTGTGTCACGATGAACGTTACGCAGAATTTGTTGCCAATCAGCAGGGGGCTGCACTCACATCAGCTGCCATGGCAGATCAGATCTCATGGTTTCCGTATGTGCTTGCCGTTGCCATCTTCTTGTTTTCCTTCTCAACAATGATCTCATGGTCCTACTATGGAGAGCGGTGTTGGACGTGGCTGTTTGGTGAATCACTTACCATCCTCTACAGATTAATGTTTTTATGTTTCACATTTTTGGGGTCGGTCGTTACAGCTACAAACATCCTCGACTTTTCAGATCTGATGATTCTTGGAATGGCATTTCCAAATATCTTGGGTGTTCTTTTTCTGACCGGTATCGTGGCGAAAGGACTAAGCGAGTATCAAAAGAAACTCGCGAACGGCGAAGTTCGTCCGAATGGCACATGACGTACCATGTCAGAAAGCAAGGCCGATGTATGCCAGAATCGATGCGAGACCGACGAGAACCAGTGACGTCAGCTGGTTCCACGACCGTCGACTGTTGAATGCCTGCAAAGCAATCAGGATGATTATCGCAACGACCAGTTCAACAGCCAAGACCTGTGGAGTTGCCTGTTGAATAAATCGAACAAGCAGGAAGAGTGCGACGATACATGCTCCAGCAAAGAATCCAGGCCATCGAGAGTGACCCTCAAACAAAAGTGTGACACACGCTGCCAGGGCGATTGAATAAGGAAAAAACAGCTCTCGATTGTGACCCCAAAAAAAGCAGATCAGCCAGATGGCAGCTGGAAGTTGCTGGAGCAACCCTCGAGCCTGCGGTTTCATTACGGACTGGAAAATGACAGTTGCCGCTCCCAAAACCACCCATGGCGGCCCTCCGAGCCAGTGTGCACCCGCGAGAAACAGCATTTCTAGAACAACGAATACCAACGATGCCACGAGGAGCCCCTTTCTGCATCATGTTCGTGTATCGTAATATGGTTTTCGGTTCATGTCGCTTCTTCAAAATAAATGAAAGAGGAGAATTTTTTATGCTTCGTACCAGTTTTGGCCTTTTGCTATCACTTGCTCTGACATCAACTGTTTTTGCACACTGTCAGGTCCCCTGTGGAATCTATGGTGATCAGTTGCGTTTTGAGCAGTTACTCGAAGATGAGCAGACCATTGCAAAAGCACAACTTCAGATTAACGACCTTGCAGGGAAAACAAATGGTCAGGATGCCAATCAGCTTGCACGATGGGTGATGACGAAAGAGGCACACGCAGCTAGTATTCAAGAGACTGTCGCTTCGTACTTTCTCGCACAACGCATCAAAGCCGATTCGCCTCAATACGTTGCGCAGTTGAAGGCTGCTCATTCGGTCACAACGGCAGCCATGAAGTGCAAGCAGTCTACCGATGCCGCTACAGCAAAGGCTTTGGAAGAGGCTATATTCAATCTTTACCGAGCGTACGAAGGAAAAGAACCAGATTTCGACCATAGTCATTAGACGATGGGTCACCATTCTGTTTCTTGAACACACAAATCAAATGATGGAGTGGTTATGAATCCTGCTGCTGTCACGATCACTGCCGGTGGTATTTGGTCAGTGGTCGTGGCAACAGTAGCGATTGTGTTTCTCGTCTGGGTCGCTATGTCGTACAATCGACTCATTCGACAACGCAATCTTGTTCGTGAGGGCTGGAGTGGAATTGATGTCCAACTCAAGCGACGCCATGAATTAGTTCCGAATCTGGTTGAATGTGTCACTGGCGCATCTAGCTTTGAGCAATCAGTACTCGAAGATATCACTCGTCTTCGAAGTGCAGCCGATGCCAGCAAGTCGATCCAAGATGCGAACGATGCAGAGAATCGTCTCACAGGTGGGCTTCAGTCATTTTTTGCTGTCGTGGAGTCGTATCCAGATCTTAAAGCAAATGCTGCATTTGTGAGACTGTCAGAGCAGTTGGTTGAGATTGAGGATGCGATTCAATATTCCCGTCGATACTACAACGGTGCAGTACGAGACCTGAATATCACAGTGGAATCATTTCCATCAAATCTTGTCGCAGGCTTTTTTGGTTTTCCTTTGTCGGAGTATTTCGAGGTTAGTTCTGTCACCGAGCGGCTTTCTCCATCGATTAACCTGCATCAGGACAACGCGTAGAGGGAGATATAAGGCATGAATGAGAATTATTGGAACTGGCTTTTGAAGGCATTCGCGAGTCTCCTTGTATGCGTACAGAGTGCCGCCATGGCAACTGAGCGCATAACAGACTTTTCATGTGATATTGATGTCGGTGCTGATGGCGTCATGACGGTTACGGAGACCATCAAGGTGATTGCAGAGGGGAAAAAAATATCCCGAGGAATTTATCGTGATATTCCCATTCGATATAGCGGTGGGGGACTTGCAGGTTTCACAACAATTCCAGTTGAGATTCTTCGTATTCAGCGTGACGGACGCGATGAACCGTACCATACTCAAAAGAGAGAGATGGGTGCCGTCGAGCGGATCTATATTGGTCGTAAGTCTCGGCGACTGGACCCTGGTACGTATACGTACGTGATTACGTACGCAACATCACAGGTTCGTTTTTTTGATGACCATGACGAAGTCTACTGGAATGCTACAGGCCATGCCTGGGAATTTCCTATTGATCAAGCAACGGCGAGTGTTGCCCTTCCATCCGGAGTGCCTGTTGATTCTGTAAAAACTGAGGCGTATGTCGGGCCATTAGGCTCAAAAAATCAGCGGGATATTGAGTGCACAGTTGACCCTCAACACCATCGTGCTGAATTCAAGACGACACAACCCCTTCAGGCGCAAGAAGGAGTGACGATTGTTGTTCAGTTTGCCAAAGGATTTGTAGAAGAGCCAACAGTCTTGGGCCGAGTGTTTGATGATGGATATATCCTACGAATGTTTCTGGCGCTCGTGCTTGTGACTGGATATTTTTCATTGACATGGTGGTTTGTTGGGCGTGATCCAGCTACTGGAGTTATCATTCCGGAATTCACGCCGCCACATAATCTAAGCCCTGCTGCAGTAAGATTCATTGACAGGATGGGCTTTGATGGGGAATGTGTTTCAACGGCTATTCTTTCACTTGCAAGCCAGGGATTGCTCGACATCAGTGAAGTGAATCGAAAATATACGTTGTCCCGAAAGGGAAATGACGTTGCAGGTGCCTCGTTGGGTGAAAAGAAGGTGTTTCAAGAATTGCTTGGGAGCCGATCGAAGATTGCGATAGAGAAGGTGCACCACAAAGTATTTTCAAAAGCAACGGAATCGCTAAAAAAAGCACTTGTGAAAGAATTTGAGGGCGACTTGTTTCGTGCAAATCGCATATGGTTTTTTTTCGGAGTCATTCTTTCGATTTTTTCTGTTAATGCAGTCGTTTTTCTCAATGGCTGGTCAAATGCCACAGGGAATGGCTGGTCAAATGCCACAGGGACAGTTGCTTTCATTTTGTTATGGCTCTCTATCTGGTCTATCGTTGTGGCCGTATTAATTCATGCTTTGATTCGTTCATGGCGGGATGTCTTTATTGGAGGAGGGATCAGCCGTGTGAGCGGTATCGTTAAGGCTTTTGTGCTGACGCTCTTTTCCATTCCTTTTGTGACAGGTGAGTTCGTGGCAATTGTTTTTCTTGCCACGGAAACATCGCTCTGGATGGTCCCCCTCTTACTAGGGATCATCGGAGTGAATTTCCTGTTTTATGAATTGATTAAGGCGCCTACAGGAAAAGGGCGCGCTATCATGGATCGTATTGATGGATTTCGTATGTATCTGTCGACGGCAGAAAAGGATCGTCTCGAGCAAATGACTTCCAACAGCCAAGACGGAACGCCTCCTGAGCAAACGCTTGCTACATTTGAGCGATTCTTACCCTACGCTGTGGCTCTTGGTGTGGCCAATCAGTGGGCGGAACAGTTCCAGGATCTTGTTTCAGCTGCAAGTGCCAATCCAGATGCTGAGGGCAGTTATCAACCCTCGTGGTATCACGGACAGTCATGGTCTCCAGCAAGTATGGGTGCCATGGCAGCAGGAATTGGATCCGCCATGACAAGTGCCGTTACCGCAGCCGCTACAAGCCCAAGTTCATCGAGTGGTGGTGGTGGTGGTGGATTCTCAGGCGGCGGTGGCGGCGGCGGCGGTGGTGGTGGTTGGTAACGATCTTTCATTCACATGCAAGCATGAAGACGTCTAGCGACTGTCTTCATCGACAACTCGAGCTACTTCAGTCGCAGAATTGATAGGAGATATCATTTCTTCCACAGCGTTCTTGGTGCCATTTTCAGACTGTTTACGTGTACCTACTTCTGTAAACTCGACCATTGGCTCCAAGGCTCGCACAGCTCGGCTGACAGCCGGTTCAAGAAGCATTACCTCAACGACAAATCGTTGTAGTTGACCTACTGTACCAGATGCACCAGCAAGCATCTCAGCCAAATCAGTAAGACGTACAAGGGCTGCATCCGCAGTACGAACATCAGCAAAAGACTCTGTGAGACGGTTTTCAAGGGTAATGAGTCGTTCGGCATGTTCTGCGGCGATGCTTGTGTTTTCAGATGGTGTCGAAAGTATGGTTGAAAGATCCGCAAGTTGTTGAGCTGCAGGAAGTGCGGTTCGACCAACCGAGACAGCACGATTTGCAACGGCATCAACCTGATTGAGTGTTGCCTCTGCCGCCGAGAGTGTCTCCCCTTGTCGTGCGATACTTCTGTGGAAGTCATCCATTCTTCCAAGAATTGAATGTGCTGAATTCAGGTGATCAGCATCGGCAGTGAGTCGATCAGCTAATGCCTCAATTCGCTCAATTGTCGACTCTGCTGTTGTAAGACGTGCTGACTGGTTGTGAAGTCGAGTTAGAAGTGAATTTGCTTTATCGACGCCGGTTTGGGATGCATTTAAGGCGTTGACTGTGGCGGCAAGGCTGGTGACATGTTTTTCCAAATTGGCAATCTGAGAGCGTGCTGGTAGGACAACTCCAATGTATGAGATCGCCAAGACCACTAGTCCGCCAAGAAACAAAGATTTCCATTCTATTCGTGATGAACCTGTGGAATCACCATACGGCATAACGCTACCCTCCTTTGGAACACAGTGTCAGTTGCCAGCAGGTATGCCTATAATTTCCTAAACTGGCATTCTTTACCTAAATCGGCTTGGCTTCGGGATCCCTACAGCTTCACGTGCAAAAATTCAGCATGGTAAGGTTGTACAGGTCATTCAGGCTTGATCCTAAGAGATTGTTGTACTGACAGGAGTTTTCACTATGCACAAAGTTCTTTCTGTTGTCTGCGTAATCAGTATGTCTGTCGTGTTGACATCAACA
>JBDOMS010000035.1:0-2019 GCA_039831735.1 Pirellulales bacterium | reverse complement strand
CAGGATAATCCTCTCCTTTCACAGCATCAACAATCTGAGTGCGTGAGTAAGCCCAGCCAGGCCGTTTTGCAAGAAAATGCAACAGAGCAAATTCAGTAAAAGTCAGTGTGAGTACTTGTCCAGCTAGGGTGACTTCATGACGGCCGGGATGAATGGTTAGGTCTCCTACACAAACCATGTCTCCCGACTCATCCTCTTTGGCCGACTTTCTTCTCAGCACAGCCCTAATTCTTGCAAGAAGGACCTGAGGACTGAAAGGTTTTGTTACATAATCATCAGCACCACGCTCCAGCCCTTCAATCATATCACTTTCTTCACTTTTCGCAGTCAGCATGATGATTGGAATACTAGACGTTTCGATGTCGGATTTCAGTCTCCGGCAGACTTCAAGGCCATCAACCATTGGTAACATGAGATCAAGAACAATAAGATCTGGAGTGTTTTCACGAACTGACCGAAGGGCTTCGTCACCATTCATTGCGCAGCGAACGTGATAACCTTCTTCATGTAAATTGTATCGTATAAGCTCGAGGAGATCCTCTTCGTCATCAACCACAAGCACATCGTGCCGGTTATTTGATTTCATGAAAATTGTGCCATACTCGGCATCCTCTATCTCTCTTGAACATGTGGAGAAATCCAATAAGCCATAGAGTCAAAGATAAGAATTCTCTTCAAAAGCAATGGTATAAAACAAGTTAGTTTTCTGTAAGAACCACTGGAAAGCGGTAGTTTGTATCAAGATAGGAGAAGCTCAACATCTTCCGCAGTAAGATTTGCAATCATGCGATCATCAGCTTGAACAATTGATTCAGCAAGTTCACGCTTTTTTTCTTGTAAGGCGAGAATTTTTTCTTCAACGGTATCACGTGCGATTAGCCGGTAGGCAAAAACTCTTCGAGTTTGACCAATCCTATGCGCGCGATCTACAGCCTGTGCCTCGACGGCAGGGTTCCACCAAGGATCAAGAATATAGATGTAGTCTGCCGCTGTGAGATTGAGGCCTTGTCCACCAGCCTTGAGTGAAATAAGAAAAAGTCGACAGTCAGGATCTTCTTGGAATCGTTGAACGTGCGCCTGACGATCGGTTGTTTTGCCATCAAGATATTCGTAAATCGTCGACTGTTTGTCGAGATGATGACGAAGAATAGAAAGAAAACTTGTAAATTGACTAAAGATGAGCACCTTATGGCCTTCGTCAAGTACCTCTCCAAGCTGTTCTAGTAAGGTTTCGAGTTTCGCACCTGGTTCATCAATGCGATCCTTGTCAATCAGCCCAGGATGACAGGAGGTTTGCCGTAGACGCAAAAGTGCTTCAAGCACAGCAATACGGGAGCGGCCGATACCCATTCTGCCAATGCGACCGGTGAGTTCTTGACGATAGTGCTCACGAAGATCATCGTACGCTTTCCTCTGCTTTTCACCGAGTTCACAGAAAATAGTCTGTTCGGTTTTTTCAGGGAGATCAGATAAAACCTGTGTTTTGGTTCGTCGGAGCAGATAGGGGCGAACGGCTTTTGCAATAATTTCTGAACCATTTCCGCGACCACCAGCTAGAAACTTTTTCAGTCGCGTGGCACTCCCCAGTTGACCAGGATTCAGAAATTCAAAAATACTCCAGAGTTCACCGATGTGATTCTCCACCGGAGTGCCTGTGACAGCGAGCCTGTGACGAGCGTTGAGCAAGCGACAGGCTTTTGCTGCCTGACTTGCAGCATTCTTAATAGATTGGGCTTCATCAAGTATAATATAGTCAAATTCTTTATCACGATGTTGCATAATGTCACGACGGAGTGTGCCATATGTGGTCAGTACAAGATCATACGTCGTAAGTTTTGATGCAGCTTCAGTTCTTGTGTTGCCTGTAAAGTTTAAGACTTTGAGATCAGGGGCAAATTTCTTCGATTCCTCCATCCAATTAAAAATTAGACTTTTTGGAACAATGACCAATGTTGGTCTATGTGCAATACCGGAATCCTTGATAATCCCTTGCCGTCTCACAAGCAAAGCAAGCACCTG
>JBDOMS010000224.1:0-8559 GCA_039831735.1 Pirellulales bacterium | reverse complement strand
CAGGTTATCGGACGAAAACCATCGCAAAGCCTGCCTTGGCACTTCAATGTTTGTCGTCAGCGAATCCGTGAGCATGGCTCGGAGTACTCTGCCTTTGCGCCCACGGGTACAATGAGCTTCCACGTTCGAGAGAAGTTTGCGCACTTCTATGATGGTCGCTCCCATACCTTTGACGTTGATCATGCTGTTACCGACTGGCTTATCGAATTGTCCACTGCCAACAAACTGATGAGTGGTCGTCACTACGAGCAATCGATGAAGGCCTTTATTGATTTGTCACGGTATGAAAAAGCAACTGATTTTCAGAAATCACATGCGTTATCTCAGGCCGCCGCATGCGCCAGATCAGTGAAAGATTATGAAAAGGCAGCTGACTTGGCTACGCAGATCCCTCTTGAAGACGTTTCAAAGATAGCTCATATGGAGAATCTGTTAGCTGAAAAGAAGTTCGATGCCATCATTGAGCAGTTCGAATCTGAAGATTATGTATCATGGGCCTTTCCGCACATCGGGGCAGCAGCCTTTCTTCGTGGACGCGTTTACTATCTGTTGAAAGTTGGAGAAAAGGCAGATGCTGATCTACGGTTGGCATTGGAATTTACGTCTGACCCTCGACTGCGCATGAGTATCCTGCAGACACGTGCAGCAAACTGTGAACAGGTCCTCAAAAATGAGGACGAAGCGCTTGCGGCGTATCAGGCGATTGTGACTTCCAAAGTAGCGACTGGCAGTGCCGCATATTATGCAGGCGTGAAGGGAGCGGCTCGCATACTCACTTGTCGAGGCCAGTACAATGAAGCAATCAGCATGCTGGATTATGTTGATCTTAAGAAACTCAGTGGGAGTTGGGCTGGTTCATTGTGGCTCTCACGTGGTCAAACCATGGAAGCAGCGGGCCGCGAGGCAGAAGCGCTCAAGGCGTATCGAGCTGTGCTGTCGAATGAGGCAGCCTCCCAGGTTCACCATAAGGCTGCGGAAGAAGCAATCAAGCGAATCATGGAATGACGAGGTGCTGCGATGCGTTGGATGATGGTTGCTGTGTTAATTGGAAGTTCCAGCATGCGTGCATCAGACGATTTTCCAAAAGAAACACATACCATAACGTTTCTGACTGCAGCGCAAGCCGCTGACCTGGTAGCAGCCGCCAAGCATGACGGAAATGAGGACGCTCTCTATCTGGATGGCCTGACTTCAATTGATCAAGATGTTGCTCAAGCATTGGTCGCATTTGAAGGAGAGTACCTCAGCCTGAATGGGCTGACATCCATCAATCAGAACGTCGCACGAGTCTTGGCATCGTTTCGAGGGAAAAATACGATAAACATACTCAGTCTGGATGGGTTGACGTCACTCGATCTCCATGTGGCTGAAGAATTGGCAAAATTCGAAGGTTTTACTCTGTATCTTGGTGGTTTGACATCCATTGATCAGCACGTTGCTCGAGCATTATCACGGTTCAGAGGAACCGGAATGGAACTTCGTGGACTCACTTCTATCGATAAAAAGGTTGCTCAGGAGTTTGCAAAGTATGATGGGATGGGGTTGTCACTCCGTGGACTCGCTTCTATCGATAAAGATGTTGCTCTGGAGTTATCAATGTTTCGAAAGGGAACATTGATCCTTCTCGGTCTGACGTCCATCGATGCGGCAAGCCTTGACCTTTTGAAGTCAAATGCAGCCATTCGTCTCCCGGAACAGTATCATGACTAAGGCGGTAAAGTGTGTCGTGCGAACTATTTGAGTGATCCCGACTGGAGCGTTGATCGCTTGCCATCTCCAGTTGGTTTGAAGAACTCAAGCACGCACATATTTGGATCGGAGAGAAAGCTGCTGGGCGGGTGGTCTTGAGTATTCCATGGCAAATCTTTGTTCACGATAGCACTGATTGGTGCGTTCTGTTGTATTTCTTTGCTTGTTCGGTTGCGTTACCTTGGCATCAGCCCTTGATTCCAATGGTAAGGTGCGACTGCAATCTTGTGGGGCATTGCCTCGGTTTGATGGTGTGCCTGTGGTGATAATTGCATGGAAGGCAGTCCGTAACGTATGGAGTCAACAAGATTATCTCATTGATTACATCAATTCTCGACCAACAGTGCACACGAGAACGTCTTTGAATGCTTGGTCGTCTTCTGCTTTGTCTTTGATGACTTCCAGGATTTTTGAGCCAAGTGCGAGCACTGCAACTCGGCGATCACTTTTTGGTTTACTTGCGATATGGCTTTGAATTTGCTCCAAAATTTCGTAGAGCTTGACAGACTTATTCGTGCAGTTTGTGAAGGTCCAGTGATCACCAAACCCCCAGTATTCTTCGATGAGTCTGTCAATGGCTGCCACCTGAGAATGCCGTCGTCCAATCCTGACGCGGCTGATACTCTTCCACTCAGAAAGTGTAGGGATGTCCTTGCCATAAACCGTGACGACGCTGTGCGTTGGGCCAGTTGATGTTCTGGCAGCGGCCGGGGTTGTCGTAACGACATTTCTCACCTTTCTCATACGCTTGACAAGTTGCTTCACGTAGCTTGTGACGTCATTCGGGGCGTAATACATAAACTGGCGATCGGGTTTGACAAAAGAACGAGCCCCTCCCACTGTCAGGGCTGCCATCACCACACTCGCGCAATTAATCTTGGTTGACACGAATTGATACACATGATTGTGCCCAAGATTGGAACTAAAAAGTTTCCACCAGTTGGTCATTGCTTCTTCACTTAGTCCTGCAGGATTGTTTTGATCTGATACAGGAATCTCTATGACTTCATCAGGCATTTTTACCCACACCATTTGGGTATTCATAATGCCATAACAATTACCAATCTCAAGAATTGGATCTTGTGTTTGTCCTGTTCGTGGTGTTGCTCCCCCTACCAAGGCTGCCCGAGCCCGTGGCCCCAACTCTTGAACGAGATCCTGTTGGATCGTACTGAACACCGCTTTTCTTTCTTTGAAGTTTCCGCCAGGATCCTGTCCGTCAGGCCAGTAGCTGATGTAATATTTGGGCCTTCCACCAGCGACCCCCATAGCCAAAGCACAGTGCCCGGGATGCTTCATGGCTTTTGCTCCAAAACTGTTATTCCATACACATAATTGCAACATGATCACATACCTCCTTTTGGACAGGGGACTCCACAGATGACGGCCGGTTTGGCTTTCGACGTTTTGAAGGCTCAAGAAGCGATGATGCTGGTGCCCGACACGAACTGTTTTTTCCCCATGTCGTTGTAGTGGAGAGATACGTCCGAAAGTCCTTTTCCATGCCATCCAGTACGTATCTACCTCGCCAATTGTTCGCAGTCTTGAACTGTATTGGCTTCTCAGATCAAGGTCTGAATGATCACACGATCCTACTTTTTGCCCTTCGGTCTCTTTGTTCTTCTTGGAAGGTCGGCTGAGATCGCTCCATCGGGTCGGATCATTGTCGCAGTTGGGCGTTTGTTGGCCTCGATGTCAGCGACGTGTTTCTCGTAGACCTCTGTGAGATGAGCGACGAGTTCGGGGTGCTGGTCAGCGAGATTTTGTGTTTCACCAACATCGTTGTCAGTATCGTAAAGCTGCACAGGAAGCGGGGAGGGTTTGCGCCCTTTGGGGATAGAGACACGGCGACCGCTGCTCGTGCCTTCCTGCCAAGGATAGAATTTCCACTTACCGGATCGGACGGTGCCCGGACCGTGCATGAGGACATATTCCTTATGGGGACTCGTAGCGTTTCTTCTACCACTCATGAGAGGCCAAATGTCGTGGCCGTCAATTTTGTTTTGTGGTAGTTCGCCGCCACAGAGTTTTGCGAAGGTTGGAAGGAGGTCGATCGAGGCCGCGACCTCAGTGCATTTCTTCCCGGCAGGAATATAGCCAGGCCAGCGCATGACTGTGGGCTCACGAATACCGCCATCGTAGACGCTGCCTTTTTTCGCCCGAAGTGGCAGAGAGGAGCCGACAGCGGCACCATTGTCGCTTGTAAAAATAATGAGAGTATTTTTATCAGCACCCGCTTTCTTGACCGCCTTGAGGATCTCACCCACCGACCAGTCGATTTCCTCAATCGCGTCGTAGATAAGAGCATCTCCACTGCCTTCCGTCTTGGCAAAAGCATCGGAGACGTGGAGGGGGCGGTGAACCATGGTATGAGGCAAGTAGAGGAAATACGGCTCGTTCTTGCAGGACTCGATGAACTTGATGGCCTCTTCGGTGTATCGCTTTGTGATGGTGTTTTGATCGGCGGGGTACTCAATGATTTCTTCGTTGCGCATCAGGGGAACCTGATTTTTGACTCGGTGACCTGACGTGACATCTTTGAGGGTCAGCCCTTCACGAAGGACGATGTCCTCCGCGAGTTTGTTGGCGGGATCAATCCACATGTCATTGCTATAAGGGATGCCAAAGTAGCTTTCAAAGCCCTGATAGGTTGGGAGGCAGGGCGGAAGGTGGCCGAGATGCCATTTGCCGACACAGGCAGTGCGATAACCGGCGTCCTTCAGCATGTCAGCAAGAGTGACTTCATTGGGATGGAGTCCCTTATCGCTGCGGGGGAAGAGAACGGGGCTCATGGAGACTCGCTGGTAGTGTGTACCCGTCAAGAGTGCAGTCCGCGAGCCGGAACAGACCGCGCAGCCAACGTAGAAGTCATCAAAGATCATTCCTTCGTTAGCCATTTGGTCAAGGTTGGGAGTCTTGGGAATGGTGGCGCCGTTGAACCCAACATCGCCGTAGCCCATATCATCGATAAAGATGAGGATGATGTTCGGTGTTGGGTGAGCGGATTGAGCGTTGTGCAAAAATGCAAAAGCGCAGAGAAGGAGGCAAATAAAGGTGAGTACGCGGTAAAAAGTCATGGCGGATCCCAGTCGAATGGTAATTGGATCGCGAGAGGCATTGGATGACTCACCTCCCGGAAAGCAAGAATAGTGTAGCGGCATTTCAGCAGATTTCAGAGGGAGGGTGCACGCTTTTATTGCTAACGAATCAGAAAAGAAAGGCTGGTTTCATCTTTATCAGGGTTACGATGAGTGATGCAACGTTCAGAGAGGCCATGCAGAAGAGCGCAACTCGATAATAGTCAAGGATGCGACACTTCTTTTCTAAGCCATCGACCTTTTCCCAAAGTTTGATGCAGTTGGAACATGTTTTTTCGATTACTCGATATATGTTCCTTTCAACGTTTTGACATACGTTGGGCCTGTGCTGCCGTGGGCGGGGGAAATTTCGGGATCGATGCGAGTCTTTGTACTATCGGTGCACGGGTGAAACAACTTCTAATCGAGCATGTGTGCGTACAGTTGCACCTCATCGAAGCATAGACGCGATAAGAATTCCAAGAACTCAAGTCGCTTGGCACATGGTTGCCAAACCTGCCACCGGCTACGCGATACGGTACACGTGTGTTATGGAAAACGCCGCAAGATATTTGGGTGATTTCTTAGGAGTTGTAAGAGAGAACAAAGTGCCTCGAAATTATTTTTTCTTCAGTATGCGCTTTAGAGCGCGTCGCCCCTGAACGACATCGTCTTGAGTTAAGTCAAATGTGTACGTCTTGCCGAAAATGTTGAGGCTCAACTGATCACTTACAAGCATTCGATAGGCGTCTTCCATGTTAAGAGACGCAAGCCCTTTGGTGCTTTCTGCTTGTGCTTTGAATAGATTCATTGATGCAGGCTCATGCATGTCGGACCCTTGATATGTTAGGGCAACGTCTTTTTTCGCCAGGTTCTCAAAGGTCCAATTATCGTGTGGTGCTTCGTTCATCAAAAACCAGCACCTTGGTTCCTCGAGATTGAAGAAAAGAGAAACGTGTTTGTCTTCTTGGGAAAAAATAAAAAGTTTCTCATAGACGGTCTTTTCTCCCGTGACAGAATCTTCATCGACACCGTGGGCATACACGGCTCGCCCAGCGACTTCAGCAGTTTCAGCGTTTGACCCGATTGATAGTATTGCTAAGCCAATCAGTAGCACCGTCACATATCGACTGAACATTGCATTGACCTCCTTTGAAATGGACACTTCCAAAACATCCCGTGACTGATTACGGAATTTCTGGCCACTTCTTTTATACCAGAGCCTCTCTCATTTTTTGATTCATTCTTATCATGTGTATCAGTCAGATATTTACCATTGCAGTGGCCAAAAGACACCGATAGAAAAATGAAGAGATCTGCAGGCCCATCTACGGATTGAGTTCGGCGATTCTTTCACTGTCGCTGTGTTCAGTTTTTGTTGGTAAGGTCTTCTAAATTAATGATAAAAGTTTTTCATGTTGGTATTGTGTGGTGGCGTCTTAGCAAACATCAGGTAGACGCTGTTGGGGTTTGGTTCCCCGTAAGACTACTGTCCATCCATGGCGGTAGCATTTTTTGAGCTTTCGCCCTACGAAATGGGAATCGCAACAATCAGCCAGCAACGAGCACGCAATCAAAACCCACAATCATTGAGATGATAAGTCAAAGTCAATAATGTTTTTTGTTGACTTCACAACAGCACGAAGTTCACTTTCTCGTCCAGCGTATTTATCTGGTACCAGGCTGATGAGTTTCGGCTCAAGAGGGACTTGCGACGGTAAACCGGTCTCAGATTTTTCACCAGACTCAAGCGGGATTCCCTGAGATTTCAGGATAGCATTTTCAGCATCGTCCATTTCACGTTCGGCCTCTGATGGAGGAGAAAAATCCTCAATCACTTTTGAGATCATAACCCTGTGATCTCCCGGAAGAGCGCCCCTCAGTTCGGCAGTATAGTCAAGAGAATACATGCCCCGAGCATCGGTGCGACCACGAGAAGATCTTCCTTCAGTCGGCACAAAGGTGATGTCTGCGCCCTCAAGTGGCTTTCCGTCCAACGTGACCGTCCCTCGAACTTGTCCAAGAGAGATTCCGTTCGTTGATCCCGTAAAAAAGAATCGTGCTATGAAAAGCAGGCACAGAACGATGAAACAGATAAAAAACAACTTTGCAGAGTTTTTTTCTTTGAACCACCCACTTAACAGTTGGAATAGCTCTTTGAGCATCTCTCGAAGAACATGCATAAATCGGATACCTGTGGTGAAGCGTCTTCTTTAGGGGAGGCGGGGAACGATACAGAGTTACCAAAAAACAGGATTAATGAGTGGTGTTGTAGAAAAAGGTTCTTAATTGGTCGCTAATTAAAAAATACAGCGAACTAGAATTCTCCAATCGAATCACCATCTTTACGGTTGCAAAGATCTGCTAAGACCCCATCACTGATAGTTTCTCGGATAAAACGGGTTGACCCATCACAAATCACAAACTGTACTCCTCCTGAGTGGGCACTGCTCCATGAGTCAGCAGCCGTTGCACCGTAGGTACTCCCACACCCAGTTACTGGCCAACAATCTGGCATGTTTTCTGGCTTCGATGCGTCGTAGTCATTCAGTTGAAGATTAGAAGTTGATTCGTTGAAAATAGTCATCCAGTTATAAGCACCTGGCTCAGTATGCCAGGCTGCGGCATTTGAACCAATCCAGTTGCTGGCCTCATGATTCCCATGAGAAGAACTTTGATAGTCACGTTCTCCTACTAGAAGGGTGTTGGATAAACCATCGGAAATGGTAGCAGGATTCAAAGATACTCGAGGAAATAAAACTCCTGTGTAGTGCTCTTGGTATTTCGACAGATTTGCGGACGTGTCATCGTGGTAACAGTGGGATTGCCCTGAGAGTCCTGGGCCACCGAAGGCATTGACCATTTTCTGCGTTCCAGCATTTCCAACGTAATTTGAAGTTCCAGCAGACCACGCGGTATTCATGTGCCACCGTGATCGCTGCACATTGAGATCTGGTGCTGCATCCGATGCACAGCGAAAACCACTCAGGTTCGTTTTGCCAAGTGCAATATTGCTACCACCGGTTGATGACTGTCCAACATTGAGTTGTGCTGACAAACTGGGTTCTTCAATAAATTGCAGGATGAAGGCACCCCATGCCCAGCCACCCCCATTGTTTTGAATTCTTCCGCATTGAAGGCCTGGAGGAAAAACCTCGAACGAGCTGTTATAGTTTTGTAATCCAAGCCCAATCTGCTTGAGATTGTTCGAGCAGGATACCCTTCGGCCAGCTTCTCTTGCCTGTTGAACGGCTGGTAAGAGCAAGCCAATCAGCACCCCGATAATGGCTATAACGACTAGAAGTTCGACAAGTGTAAACGCTTTGCGCGTTTGAGGGTAACGTTTCAAAGCCATAAAACTATTTCTTCAGTCAGACAAAGGAGAGGATTAGAACGTGTGCAAAATTTTTCTCTAAAAAAATAGTACGAGAAAATATCTCAGATGTCTAATGCCTCTTATGGCCAGACAGCCAGAACTGTGGTGGACCTTCTGGTGATGGACCTTTTGGTGGTGGACACCGTGGTGGTTGTTCTGATGAAGCTGGAAATCAGTGAGGACGAATCGGTTCATTGGATCAACAGATTGCAGGGTGTTTGAAGATGCGACTCGATGGATCATCACCTGAGCTGAGACCACAGTCTGCAGAGTATTGCCGGGCCATGTGAGTACGTTGCGAGCAGCTAGGAGAGGATCCGTACTAATTCCTCAAGCATTCCCTTTTGTGGTAGGAAG
>JBDOMS010000476.1:0-8566 GCA_039831735.1 Pirellulales bacterium | reverse complement strand
CTCATTCTCGGTAAGAGTGTATCGCGTGTAATCCCGGCATTATTGACGAGAACATCAAGACGACCAAGTTTTTCTACAATCGATTCAATGACCTCGCTTATCGACTCAGGTTTGGTGACATCACAAGGAAACACCTCAGCTTTTCCACCTGCTTCGTGAATCGAAGAAGCCACCTGAGACAACTTTTCAACATTCCTCGCGACAAGAGCTACGAGCGCACCGTTGGCTGCAAGGGTTTCTGCTATGGATCGCCCAAGTCCCTGAGAGGCACCGGTCACAACTGCGACCTGACCTGATAAATCTACACTGAGTTTCTTTGGTTCTGGTGACTGTTTATTTTTGTCTGGCATGTGCTCACTCCATACTGAAAGTCATTTCATTGTTTTTGACATGTTCAAGATACAGGCTTGTTGAGTCAGTCAAAAACTCCACGACAGGCCTTACGACGATCAATTCGCTTCAACAATCCACGCAAAACTCGTCCCGGACCAACTTCCCATACTGACTGCACCTGCGTCGAGAGCATGTACTCCATTGAGGCATTCCACTCCACAACACCACAGACCTGTTCTGCCAACAAATCACGAATTTCTTCTGGATTTGTATGAGGACGAGCATCAACGTTACTCACAACCGGGATTCGTGGTGACTGCATGGAAACTTCGGATAGAGCAACTCGAAGTTTCTCAACCGCCGGCTTCATGAGTACCGTGTGAAAAGCTCCAGCCACATCAAGACGCACTGTTTTCATTGCTCCAGCGGCTGCTGCTTCTGAGGTAACCCGACTACACGCTTCATCGGATCCGGACACAACGATGTTCCCAGGACATAATGCGTTTGCTACGCGCAACTCATCTTGTTGCCGAGCTTTTTCACACACTTCCTCGACTTTCTCCCGCTCAAGACCAAGAATCGCCACCATCCCACCTGGACTCTGTTCAGCACCTCCCTGCACGGCACAACCACGAATGTGAACCAAACGAACGGCATCTTCAAACGAGAGCACATTCGCAAAAACCAAAGCGGTATATTCTCCGAGAGAAAGTCCCGCCGTTATAGTCGCTGATTCCAAGGGGATTGGGTCACGATCCCTAAGGAGTTCCAATGCCGCAAGACTGGTAACAAGAATTCCTGGCTGACTTACAGCCGTTGTATTGAGTTTTTCTGACGGGCCCGCGCGGCAAATCTCAAAGAGATCATACCCCAATATTTCAGAGGCTTTCTGAAAGAGGCCCATCGCGATGGAATTGTTACTACACCATTCACCCACCATTCCAACGGACTGGGCGCCCTGACCAGGGAATAATATGGCAGTAGCGTCAGAAGACGACAAAATGAACCCTCGGAGACTCTGAGTTTTTTAGAACAAAGAACAAATCAGCTATCAGTTTTGAGCACCTGACGTCCCAAATAATGACCACAGAACCCACAAATACGATGGGTTGGAACCGCCTTGCCACAGTTCGAACAAAACGTCAGTTGACGAGGAGTAAGAAAATCATGAGCCCGCCGAGAACGGGTTCGCTTGTTTGACTGACGTCGCTTTGGTACGGCCATAAATCACCTTGGAAACTTATTCCGTAGGATAATCTGCACTGACCGCCATAGTCAATCGCCAGTCTGAAATCCCGCTGATCAGGATATCTTACCGATGTGACTCAGGGATTCTGTGACGCAGATCAAAAAAGTTCGCCTTGGCCTGACGAGGGGGGAGGTGCTCCTAAATGTTCCTCCCCTTTTGGTGTCAGTTTGCGACCACGGGGAGTTCGAACGACCAGCGCACAACGGAGGAGAAACGGTTCAACATCATCTTCGAGTGTGTCCACTGCTGAACTCATCGTATGAGCAATCGCCTCAATGCCTACCGGACCACCATTAAAAACCCTCTGAATAGTCTCCAGGTAACGTCTGTCAAAGCCATCTAGACCCAATTCATCAATTCCTTGCATCGCAAGTGCTGCTTTCGCAATCTCGATATCAAGTTCACCATGAGCACGGCTGGTCGAGAAATCACGGATCCATCGTAGGCGATTATTGGCCAAGCGAGGTGTCCCTCGACTGCGACGGGCAATCTCGTCAGCTGACATATCGTCCATAGGCATGTCCAATTTTTGAGCAGAACGGCGGACAATATCTGCCAGTTCAGACGAGGAGTAGTAATCAAGGTGTTCGCGAATGACAAAACGATCTCGGAGAGGCGCTGAGATCAATCCAGCACGTGTTGTCGCGCCGACAAGCGTAAAGGGACGTAATGCCATGTTGATGGTGCGAGCACTCACACCGTCTCCAAGCGTTATATCTACGCGAAAATCTTCCATTGCAGGATAGAGAAACTCCTCGACCGCCACAGGAAGTCGATGGATTTCATCAATGAAGAGCACTGATGACTCTGATGCGTTAGTGAGATATGGAAGTAGATCCTTTGGGGCCGCTAGCGCTGCACCACTTGCAATCTGCAGAGGCGTTCCCAGTTCGTTTGGTATGCATGTGGCAAAGGTCGTTTTTCCGAGACCTGGAGGACCATCAAGCAGAATATGCCCAAGTGTTTCTCCTCGCTTCTGGGCAGCATCGATGGCAATGGAGATTCTTTCGTGTACATCTTGTTGGCCAATCATTTCCGCCATTCGCTGCGGACGGAGCGCACGATCCTCACCGGCTGACTCGTCAGAAGCCTGAATACTCGGTTCACGGAATTGTTCGCTGTCTTTCACGATCGACAGCCTAAACGATCTGGGGGTAATTAGGCGACAGCGAAGCCGATAACAGCCAGCATCTGTTCATAAAGCAGTCAGCCCAGGTTGTCATGACGCCCTCAATCAACTGTGCATTGATCGATAAATAACTTCGAGAGCATCCTGAACATCCTTGGGCTTTTTCTTCTTGTCACGAAGCTTTTCGACCAATTTGATCGCATCATTTTCTGAGTGACCAAGCGTCCGCAGAACCTCTGTTGTCTCTGAATAAACATCGACTCGTTCCGTGAGTTCTCCTGGTGACTCTCGTGCTACGAGAAGGGCAAATTTCGGCATTTTTCGACGCAGTTTCGCGATCATCCGCTCTGCTGTTGCGGCACCAATACCGGGGAGGCGCGACAGTGCTTTGGCATCCTGCTCTTCAATGAACATCGCAATCTCACCAACTGGTCGAATAATTGCCCGGAGCGCTTTTCTCACACCAACCCCATCGACCTCACAGATTAATTCAAAGAACTCTCGCTCAACTTCTGAAAGAAAACCAACGATACGAGGAACCAGATTTCCTCGGGTTGGATTTCCCTCAAGGTATTCTAATGTGTGTAACACAACGGTCTTTCCGATTCTTTTTTGGAGTCCACACCGCACCAATTCTGTCACGAGCACTTCATAGACAACCGAATCTACAGACAGATCAACGGCATTGACTGCTGAATTCACGCGTTCCAGTTTCCCAGAGATTCTCGTAATCATGCTCGTCCACTCCTGATTCTCACCACGGCACTCCCAAACAGAAGAGGCCGAAGCCGAAGATGGTAGTCGGTGAGTGCAACGGCCAGCGCATCGGCTGCATCAGCTGGCTCCGGTTTTGAGGCAAGACCAAGTTCACGTTGAACAGCCAGCTGTATCTGCGATTTATTTGCATGCCCACTTCCAGTCAAGGTACTTTTCACTCTGTTTGGAAGATAATGATGCATTGACAGCTTCTCTTGAATTCCCGCAAGACAAATCACGCCGCGAGCATGACCCAACAGAATGGCCGTCTTCGGAAAACGAGCGTGTGAAAATACCTGCTCAACTGCCATGGCATCAGGGTGAAACTGATTGATCACTTCTCTCACACCAGAATGAATCGTTTCTAAGCGAGACTCGAGAGAATCACCTTGTGAACGAATCTTTCCTGCCTCTACAAGACGTACAACATTCCTCACAATCTCAATGACACCATAACCGGTCACATTCAGACCGGGGTCAAAGCCGACAACTCGTACACAACTTCTTTCCATAACAGAAGAAGGCTATCGCGTATCCCCATGTCTCCCCAAGAGCAATCTATCGACATGGTTCCCGGTCACCCACATGGCAAATGGATCCATTGTCATCAGATGAAAAGAAAAACCCTAAAAAAGCAGTCCATGCGAGCTGACTGCATGCGTATGGGCAGGGCCACACACAGAGACTTCCTTGCATGCACAACGCATCTGGCCTTTCTTTTTACGAACAAACTGTCTAACAGTTATTTTCGTTTGTGCTGAATGCGCATCACTGTCTTGTTCACAGCCATCCGAGGCCTCCGCCTGAATACTCTCCTGCTAGGAGCCAAATATGATTCATGTCATGCCTTCGTGCGAAGAGTCTGAAGATTGCGATCAGCCCATACACAGTCCCCCTCACACCACGCACACCCAAGACGAGTACCCCACGTGGTCAGGTCGTCATCCATGGATTGCATTCATTGTGGGACCACTGACACTCTTTTTCACGCTTTTCATCCTCACCAACATCGTGGTCGGATACAGCTTGGTGACCATTTCTGACGGGAAAACAGTGCAAACAACTGCATGGCTACCATACGCGTGCACACTGGCATCTTGGTTGGCTTCTTTTCTGCCTTCCATTGTTGCGGTCCTCATCATGTGCCGTCTCTTCATTTCATCCGGACGTACATATTCTTGGGGAGTAACCGCCTGCTCTACGATCGCGTTGTTATCATTCATAACGTATTGTTCATGCACCCCACCACAGTCAGAACCAGGAACAGGCACAATCATTTTCGCTTTCATCTTTCCAGTTTTATCGCCAATGAGTGACCTCTTCTGGTGGCAGATAGTGCAGGCAATTGTTCCAGTCGTCCTTGGAATCATCGTACTCCTTCGCAATCGTCAGACACCCAAATGCATCGAAACTGATGCCATGCCACAACCGGTTCGCTCTGCTGCGTAGATACTGACTCAACAGTATCAAACCCCATTAAAGCGGTATTCCCAATACCACATTCTTTGGACATGATGTCGCGAGGCATACCCTCAACCTTCGCATCAACCTTTTCTGTGAACCGGAACTACTCTTCAAGAACACGGAGTGGCTCATCGACGATGAAGGCTTCAGGAAAGTCTGCCGCCTTGGCTCCCCCACGTCCTCGAAGCCGCTTATTCTGCTGTTTCCCTCTGGGAGCATTCATTGGGATCTCCATACCTCCAAGCTCTTGCATCATTGCATAAAGACGACTTTGCATCTGTTTTTTTGTGTTCTCAAATGATGGATCATGAATCAGATTCTTTTGTTCCAGAGGATCAGCCTTGATATCAAAGAGTTCATCTGTATCCCACAACCCATAATACGTCGTGTACTTATAGCGTGACCCTCTGAGAGAAAAATGCGTCGGTGTTTGTGGATAGTTTTGCTCCCAGTAGTACACGTAGAGAAACTCATCTCGCCAAGGAGTGACCTCTCCCATCGCGATTGGCAGAAAGCTTTGTCCGTCCATATGACGAGGCTTTTCAAGAGCCATCGCCTCCATGATCGTTGGAGCGATGTCAATATTTGCAACAACCTGATCGACAGTCGTACCGCCTTTGATAATTTCCGGACATTGCATCAACATCGGCACGCGACTGGACGTTTCGTACGCCACGCGTTTATCAAATAATCCATGCTCTCCAAACATAAACCCGTTGTCACCCATGTAGATCACAAGTGTTTCATCATGGATACCCATCTTCTTGAGTTGCTTCATGATGGCCCCAAGACTGTCATCGACTGAACGAAGTGATTCGCAGTAACGCCTGTAGAACCATTCGACCGTTCGACCCGAATGAAGTGGGAAATCCATTCCATGCCAACTATTCCGCTGATCGAGCAACCACCGTGGACGATTTTGTTCGTTCTGCGACACAAACATGCTGGATGCCGGTGCTGCGACAGGCACACTGCTCAGAGAATTTTTATACACCGGTTCAGGGGTAAATGGTCCGTGTACTGCCTTATGGGAAAGATAAAGAAAAAATGGTTTTTGGCTGTCGTTCTGCTGCTCAAGAAACTGGATTGCCTTTTTTGTGAGGAGTGTGGTGATATAGCCATCTTGAGGGACCCGTCGCCCATTGTCGTTTAATGTGTACTGGTCATGTGGTGGGTAATAATGCCCTTGGCCCCGAAAACTAAACCAATAGTCGAACCCAGGCCGAGGCTCATCTTGTGCCGCCCCCATATGCCACTTGCCTATAAAGCCGGTTGTATATCCCGCATGTTGCAAATATTGAGGAAAGAAAAGTGTTCCATTTGGAACGGCCCTTTGGTTGTCGATCACTCGATGACGAAAGGTATACAGGCCCGTTAGAATCGAGGCTCGACTGGGAGAACAGAGAGACGTCGTGACAAAAGCATTTTTCAAGTGAACTCCATGGCGAGCCATCGCATCCATGTGTGGAGTCCGTGCCAGAGGATGGCCCATAAAACTCATTGCATCAAAACGGTGATCATCTGAGAGAACAAAAATGACATTTCGGGGGCTTTGCTCCTCAATTCTTTTCGACACGACACGATCTGGCACAGGTACAGGCTGTGCGTAAAGAACACTGAGCGAAAAGAACAGCATCAACACGAACGTGATCACAACGAAAGATGGTTTCTTCATTCTCTGATGATCCTTAAACTGTCGGGCACTTGACGCAGTGCGTTTTGACACGCACTGGATACCCTCTTCGTATTTAGTTTAGTGAACGGTAAACGTCTTTGGCTCAGAGGCCATTTCGGCTTCCCATGCTGCCAACAACTGCTTGAGTTCTTTGACTTTCTTGGGGTGTTGATAACAAAGGTTTCTGCGCTCACTGATGTCATTTTTCAGGTCAAATAAAAGATCCATGGTGCCTGCATCATCAATATATTTCCAATGACCGTGCCGGATTGCTCGCATACGATAGTTGGAACGATTGACCCTCCAATAGAATGTTCGCTCGACCTGCAAGGCTTCATCACACAGGATTGGCACAAGATCAATCCCATCGAGTTGATAGTCCTTCGGAGCCAACGTCCCGGCTACTGACATGAACGTTGCAGTCAGGTCCATTGTGATGGCTGCTTGACTCGATACAGTGCCTGGCTGGATTCGAACAGGCCACCTCATCACACACGGTACCCGGATACCTCCTTCCCAGAGTGTTCGCTTGTGATGAAATAGTGGAAGGTTGTTTGACCACCGCTCTCCACCATTGTCACTCGATAAAACAACAAGGGTATTCTCAACCAGATTGTGCTCCTCAAGGCGATCAAGAATCATGCCAACGCCGTGGTCAACCCTTTCGAGCATCTGCCGATAGATGTCTCGACTTCCGTCATGCATGTTCTCTGGAGTGACGTGCGGTAACGGCCGGTCTGGTGGCTGAAAGGGGGCGTGAAGCGCAAGGTGAGGCACGTAGAGAAAGAATGGCTTCTTATGGTTTTTTTCTATGAACGAGGCCGCTCGATCATTTATCAGATCCGTGAAATAACCATTGATGAAGGGATATTCAAAACCATCCCGCAGCGCATACGTTCCGTCATAATAACTGTGCCGGTAATAGTCTGCATGCCCCAGCAGTTCTCCAAAATATTCATCAAAACCGTGGTGAATGGGATTGAATTCGTCATCGTATCCAAGGTGCCACTTCCCAAAACATCCTGTGGCATAGCCTGCAGATTTCATTATTTTTGCAATCCCAGGTCGTTCCGGAGGCAAACCGATTCCATGATGCATCGTCGTAATATCATGCCATGCTCCATCAATCAGCCGTCGACGTTCCGCCGAATACCCCAGCGCCCATTCAAATCCAACGCGCTGTTGCCATTGGCCCGTGATAAAAGCACATCGCGTTGGTGAGCACACGGGCGCATTTGCATAAAAGTCTGTAAACCGAACTCCTTCGTGTGCAAGCCGATCAATATTGGGTGTGGCAATGTCTTCGCAGCCCATGCATCCAAGGTCACCATATCCCATGTCGTCCACAAGGATGAAAACAATGTTTGGCGGTGCTTTTTCAGAAGCATGCGCAACCAAACACATACTTGAAACAACAACCGAGCAGATCATCACCAGACTTGAAGAACCCCGAATGCTTTGCATGACGCTTTACCCTGTAATGTCGTTTCAAACAATCCAATACTTGACGCCTCGACAACCATCTTCCAGCATCATAACACAGTAACAACATAGCACTGTGACGGATCATGCCGTGTGTTCACACCACCTGAATCTCTCAAAAGGATCGCTCATGAATACTCGTCAAATTATGGCTGTTGTTTGTACAGCCTTCCTGTCATTTTTTGTGCTCATACCCGAATTCTATGCGTCGAACACAGATGCCACGTCCGCAGATGTAATCGTGTATGGTTCCACACCGGGTGGCTTCTGTGCTGCAATCGCTGCTGCTCGGGAAGGTGCTTCGGTCATGTTGCTGGAACCAACGGATCACATTGGCGCAATGAATACGGGCGGGCTGAGCCATTGCGACTCAAACCAAATGGTCCGTAGCACACTCCTGGGACTCTTCGAAGAATGGCACATGCGCATTGTGAAGGACTACAACGATCGTGGCCTCAAAGCACCATACAACCCGGCA
>JBDOMS010000439.1:0-8567 GCA_039831735.1 Pirellulales bacterium | reverse complement strand
CGATGCGCAAGCGAGGAAAGAAGCAGGCGCAAGGCCGTAAATCACGAACATATTCAGCTGCACCCAAAAAACCAGTAGAGCCAATCACCCAGGAAATGCGAGAAGGAAAAGAACCATTAAGGACGTTTGGTGACCTCAAGCAATTCTTGGATGGACGTGATTCCGAGGAAGCTAAGCAGTAGTAGATCTATATCAGAATCAGAAGCCTATCGTTCTCTAAATGTAATTCTGCCTTTTGTAAGATCATAAGGAGAAAGCTCAACCTTTACTTTGTCACCGGGAACAATACGTATAAAGTTTTTCCGCATTTTTCCGGCGACATGAGCATTGACGATATGTCCACCTGTAACTTGAACACGAAATCGCGTGTTTGCGAGAGCCTGAGTGACTACGCCATCAACTTCCAGAGCTTGTTCTTTCTCCGCCATTTTTGTCCTTATTTTTGAGAAGAATATACCAAGAACCTAATCTTTGACTTTCTGCGCGTCTAGTCGAGTCGGCTGTACAGCAACGTCAGTCATTATCTTAGTGACTGCCAGGGTCAGTGTCTGTCACGCCCCAACGCAGATAAGCATCCAAGAAGCCGTCTAGATTGCCATCTAGAACACTTTGGAAGTTCCCTACATGAAAACCTGTTCGTTGGTCTTTCACTCTTTGGTCAGGGTGTAGGAAATAGTTTCGTATCTGTGAGCCAAATCCAGTTTTAGGTTGCTGTTGGTAACGTGCAAGTTGCTCAGCTTCACGCTTCTCATCTTCCATTCGAGCTAGACGGGCACGAAGCATCTTGATCGCAGAAGCACGGTTTTTATGTTGACTTCGTTCACTTTGACATTGAACAACAATGCCACTTGGCAAATGGGTCAGTCGTATAGCACTTGATGTTTTGTTGACATGTTGTCCTCCAGCACCACTTGCTCGGAAAACATCTTCTCGAATATCTTCATCATTGATTTCAATTTCAGAATCGTCATCAGCAATTTCCGGTGATACATCGATAGCAGCAAAACTTGTCTGTCGTTTACCTTCAGAGTTGAATGGGCTGATTCGTACAAGACGATGAATACCTGTTTCACCTCTGAGATATCCGTATGCCCATGGTCCGCGGATAGCTATTGTGGCACTCTGAATTCCAGCGACGTCGTCATCTTGTCGGTCGATAAGAGATACTTCATATTCTCGCTTCGTTGACCAAGCTGAGTACATACGCAAAAGCATTTCAGCCCAATCATTGGCATCAGTGCCTCCGTCTCGTGCGTGAATTGAGAGGAGAGCATTGCACGAGTCATGATGTCCAGAAAGAAGAGAAGTTAGCTCAAGGGAATCAACAAGGCGTTCAAGACGAATCGACTCTGATGCAAGTTCTTCTTCTAATGAATCATCCTCACGAGCCAATTCTTCAAGTGCCTCTAGATCATTCGAAACTATGAGTGCCTCCTCTAAGGGTTTCAGGACGGAGTTGATTGTCTTCAGTTTGGCAACAATTTTCTGAGCGTTCTCATTGTCGTTCCAAAAGCCATCTTTCCCCATCTCATTCTCTATACGAGCGGCAGATTGTTTTTTGCCGTCCCAGTCAAAGAGAGTCTCGCAATTGAAGGAGACGCGATCGAATTGCTTCCGCACGGTGAAAAAGTGTCGTATCCATTCCTAGAGTCTACGAATAAATGCCCATAAGAGAAGGGCACGACATACGAAACATTTCTACTGACGGTGATTATGTTTTAGCCACATAACCACCTGGATAGCGAATCAGGAGTTTGCGCATTTCAAGCACACTTACAGTCGCAAGAACTTGGGAAGGAGGAAGATGTGTGCTGCTGACAAGTAAGTCAATAGAGATAGGACTCGAAGCATCATGTGTTTCTAAAGAATCAAGTACTTTCTGCTCAATATGTCCAAGATTCAGTTCAGATGGATGTTGCGCATTCTGACCGATTGCGCCAGTAAAGGTCTCAAATAAAGGACCAAGTTCATCAATGACGTCATGAACACTTTCAACTAACTTTGCACCATCACGAATAAGGGAATGACATCCTTGAGAAACTGGACAGTCAATGTTACCAGGGACTGCAAATACCTCTCGACCTTGTTCACCAGCTAATCGGGCTGTGATAAGAGCACCCGAGCGTGATGATGATTGGACCACAATAGTGCCAAGACAAAGCCCAGATATAATTCGATTGCGTTGCGGAAAGGTATGCTTTGAAGGAGATGATAAAGGAAGAAACTCACTGAGTATCGCACCATTCGACGTCACGTCATTTGCAAGTTTCGTATGTTCAGGAGGATATACATTGAGAATGCCGCTGCCTAAAACGGCCAGCGTCTGTCCTCCGGCCTGTATGGCACCACGGTGAGCAGCGGCATCGATACCTCGTGCCAGTCCGCTTACAACTGTGTACCCTGCTTGGACAAGGCCGCTGGCAATTTTCTCAGCCATGCGAAGTCCATATGCTGTTGCATGCCTTGAACCAACGATTGCAATCCCCAAAACGGGTTTCAGAGACCCTTTCGCGAACAAAATACCTGGAGGATCCTCAATCTGTGAAAGGAGATTTGGATATTCAGGATCCCCTTCAGCCAAAATAGTAATACCTTCACGTTCGCATAGATCGATGACGTTCTCGGCATCGATGGCAGGTTGATTCGAAGCAATGGACTGGGCAAGTTTTTTGCCGATTCCCTTCAAGGATGTAAGTTCACTGGAGGAGGACGCAAAAATGGCCTCAGGAGAGCTGAACCGCTCGGTGAGAATCTTTTGTGTTCGAGGTCCAATCCCAGGGGTACAAGCCAAGCGGACCTGAGCGAAAAACGCTGAAGCGGAATTGGTGTACATGTGTACATCTTAACGCTTTTTTATGCTCTGGTCAACTTGCTCCTGCCTTCAGTTCAGCCAGTTTATGGGCTGTACCAACAAGACGGTCCCAGTGTTCATCCACATATTCAGGTGGCCCGCCAATTTGAGCGACAACCTGAGCAACTTCTTCCGTAGGCACCATTTCGATCGCGTCCCAAGGACAAACCTTCAATTCGTAGGGGTTTGATTTTTTGCCTGGAATATGGACACAAACTTCACATCCCACGCATCGTTCAATGTCAATTTCACACCAACTTTGAAGATTATGAAACTGATCGTATTGCTGGACTTTTACGATGCAGTCTACAGGGCATACCTCAAGACATGACTCACATCCTGTGCAATTATCCGCATTGATAACAGCGAGTTCTTTCGGAAGTTTTTTTCGGGGACCAGCTTTAGCCATAGTAGTGATTTCGGACTATTTCAGGGAAAAATCAAACAAACTTTATCTATAGTAGCCGACTATCGTGAGCCTGCAAAATCGGTTTTATTTTCAACGCTCAACAAATAGCTTCTCCACGAGTGAGATCAGCGTCTGTTTGCCTCGAGCGGATAAGCCGGGGTGAATTCGCGTCTAGCAACACTTCTGCAGGAAAGACCTTTGAATTGTAGTTGCTGGCCATCACAAAACCATATGCACCGGTGTTTTCTATAACAAGATAATCGCCTACCTTCATCCGAGGCAGTTGTCGTGTTGTCACAAAACCACCTTCTTCTTGAGTAAAAATGTCACCGGACTCACAAAGTGGTCCTCCGATTGCGAATTCTTCGAGTTCGGACTCTGATGTTTCCTGCATAGGACACAGACGGATCGGATGAAAGGAACCGTAGAGTACTGGTCGGGCGAGCGTGTTGAAGCCTGCATCAACGAGAGCATACTTTCGTGATCCCTGATGCTTGATAGCCCGAACTTCTGTAATGAGATAACCTGCCTCTGCGGTGAGATAACGTCCTGGCTCAATCTCAAGCCGAATTGCGTGTCCAAAATTCTGTTCCAAACGCTTACGTGTTGAATCCCAGAGAGAGAAGTATTCTGTGAGATCAACAGGTTTTTCATTAGGTTTGTAGGGTACAGGTAGACCACCTCCAGCAGACACTGTGGTAAGCGATCGGCCTACCTCCAATGCAACTTTTTCTAGAGCATCCGCTACCTCGGCAAGATGGCTCAAATCAGCACCACTGCCGATATGCATGTGTAGTCCAGTGACAGAAAGGCCTGCCCACTCTGCTCTCCGAAGAACGTCTGGAATTTCTTGATGCCATATGCCGTGTTTGGAACCTTCGCCTCCAGTATTCGTTTTTTGGCTGTGACCGTGGCCGAAACCAGGATTAACTCGAAGCGTGATGTTTGCCCCTGGAGTCCTTTCAGCAAGTTGCTCAATCATATCGGCCGAACCACAATTCACATGAATACCCAATTGTGCAACAGCATCAAGACTCTCACGATCGAAAATATCTGCTGTGTAGACAATCGGATGTTCTTGAGGGAGGTTGCCCTGTGTTGACTGAGATGCATGGGACTGATAGCCGGCTTTGATGGCTCGATGAATTTCTCCAGTACTGACGGCATCAACCAACACCCCTTCCTGTCGAATGAGGTTAAGAATCGCGAGATTCGAACAAGCTTTCTGGGCAAAACGGATAGTATCCCATGACGATAAATCTCGGCATCGTTGGCGAATGACTTCTGAGTCATAAACATACACAGGTGTCCGAAAGGTCTCCGCCAGTGACTGGACATCTACTCCTGCGATGGTGTGCCTCAAGAATTGTGTATTCTGATTCATGACTTTCTTTAGATATGAAGGGAAATGGAGACAGGAGTACGATTATCCCAAAAGACATCTTGTCCGAGAGAAGCCTCTCTATTTACCAAGTTGCGCAGGTTGGACATCAAATTGGATCCTAAATCATAAAAAAGTATACCACCAATGGTGTAATTAGTTTTTAACCACTGCCCAAAAACATTTTTCTGAGAAAGCTTGCTGATTACCTTTCTGGCCTAGGCAAACGATCAGTTTTTGAGCACAGTTAGACACAGTTGTGAGCTCAAAGTTTCAGTTTGATAAGAATAAAAAGTACGTATCGTTGAATCATTATGCAGGAAGAGATCAATCAGAAAAACAGTTGCAGCCGATCAAGTGTTGGTGAGGAACGTGTCATTGTCGAAGTCCATCAGCGGGAACGTGCAGCTATCCTCAGACGGTTGCGGTTGCAGGGAATCTTATATGTCCTCACATGTATCACAACATTTTCTGCAGGTATTGTTGGTTGGCAACCAATGATCATGGGGTTTGATGATGACATCGCCGCAACGTTCAGCCTGAATTGGCCTCGGGGTTTAACCTACATGCTTGCAGTGATGGCGGTACTAACAGCGCATGAGGCAGGACATTTCATTGTTGCGTGGCGGTATCGTATTCCAGCGACGCTACCATTTTTTTTGCCTATTCCGGTGTTGCTCACAGGCACGTTGGGGGCTGTTATTGGCATGGAAGGCTCACGGGCAAATCGCCAACAACTTTTTGATATTGCTCTCGCTGGTCCAATTGCAGGGCTTCTTGTTGCAATTCCCGTGATGGCCATTGGAATGTTTTGTGGTATTCCGAGCGATACAAGCCCGTTTGCGCTCTCTCCATTAGCAAGATGGCTCCTTGCCACTATTCAGCCTGAGGCATCTGGGGGCATTGAACCAAATGCCTTGTTTATGGCGGGTTGGGTTGGACTTCTCGTAACCGGACTCAACATGATTCCAGTGAGTCAGCTTGATGGCGGTCACGTTTGTTATGCAGTGTTCGGCCGAATGTCAAAGTGGGTGGCTCGAAGTGTTCTGGCCAGTGCAGTCGTTACAATTGTTGTTTTTGAATTATATAATTGGGTTGCCATGGTAGTGATCGTGATGTTGATGGGAACAGATCACCCACCAATACGAGAAGACGGTCAGCCGCTTGGTGTGGCTCGAAGTATTCTTGGTGTTTTTGCATTGTTGATTCCTGTCATTACATTTATGCCAGAGCCTCTCATCATAAGGTAATGCCAGTAGTAATACCTTCCGGACTGGCAGTCGAATACATGGATACAAAAACATTCTCAAGGGGGATGGATTGATGCGTCAGTCTTCACAACACATGCCCGGATTATCACAGCAGTTTATTGAGTCAGCTCAGTTTTATGACTATCGTCGAGCCTCAAACCCTCTTCGTGATGGGGGTGTTCATCCAATTCCTGGAGCACGCTTTGCAGCTCAGCTCCATGAACAGGGGCCAACCCAAATCCTTCCACTGGATACAAGTTCAGCCCTAGGTAGTGAGGGAACAGCAACAACTCCAGGTCTGTGTGCAAACTTCATTCATGTACAGCCAGATGATTCAATTTGCACGAATGTCAATGCGACAAGCCAACTATTTTTTGTAATGAGAGGGCAAGGCACAAGCTGCTTTCCCAGTGATGGTGGCACTGACCGCTCTCCTTTACAGGAGATCACCTGGAAGACCGGAGATCTATTTACACTGCCTGCACAGAGTAGAGCAGAACATTTTGTGAATGAGGACACAGCCATCTATTGGGTGCACGATGCTCCATTGCTGCAGTATCTTGGGGCCACGGCAACAACTCCAAGGTTTCAACCCACGTTATATCCTCATCAAAACATTCAAGAGGCACTTGATGCAGTGATTGATTCTCCTGAGAGTGCCGAGGCGAATCGTTTGAGTGTGCTCCTTGGTAACAAACAGTTTTCTGAATCAATGACAATCACACATGTATTATGGGCGATGTTCGGTATTCTTCCTGTAGATACCATTCAGTCTCCGCATCGCCACCAGTCTGTGGCCGTCGATCTTGTTGTGGATGCAAAGCCAGGTTGCTACACAATGGTTGGTAAACAACTAGCAGCCGATGGCTCGATTGAAGATGGTGAACGATTTGATTGGCAACGTCATTCAGTCTTTGTTACGCCCCCCGGTCTATGGCACTCCCACCATAATGAGTCGGGCCAACCTGCTTACATTTTACCAATACAGGATGCCGGTCTGCACACGTATCTTCGAACACTCAACATTCTGTTTAGCCGGCATACGCCAGAAGGCCATGATATCCTAGAAGACGCTGGCTGATCACTTAAGGTACCATCCAGGCCAACGGCCCAGCTTGTAGCCAAACGAGCACTCCCATAAGAAGGGCAAGTGCGAGAGAATGTGGGAAGACTCTTCGTAAAATAGCTCCCTCTTGTCGATGTATGCCAGTTGCTGTTGCTGAGACAACGATGCTTTGAGCATCAATCATCTTGCCCATCACGCCACCCGTGCTGTTTGACGTACAGGTAAGAAGAGGATTGAGCCCTAGTTGTTCAGCTGTCACCCGCTGCAGGCTACCAAACATGGCATTACTGGATGTATCACTTCCTGTTAAGGCAACACCTAGCCAGCCAAGAAGGGGCGCAAAAAAAGCATAGGCAACACCGGTTTGTGTGAGCGCAAGTCCAAGAATGACATCTGTGCCTGAGTAACGCGTTACGAAAGCAAGTGCGAGCATCAGTGCGATGGTAGCGAGGGATCCACGTAAGCGTTGTAACGTGATGAACCAAATTTGAATGGCTCGCTGCCATGACACACGCAGCCATGGAATGGAAATGAGTGCAGCGAAAAGAATGCCGGTACCAGTGGCGGAAAGCCAGTTGAAGTGATAAATCGCCTGTTCAATTTCTTGGGGTTTTTGAGTCGCAGGGGGAACTTTCGCAATGCGTCCATCAAGATACGGGACTCGAATCGTAGGGGGCGGAGCAATGTATTTCAGAGTTGCTTGTACCGAAGGAAGGCCCCAAAGAAAAACGGTGAGTGACAGAAAAACCCAAGGAGCCCAGGCCCATACAACGAGTCGTGCCGAGTCATGAGGTTTTTTGGACTCCTGAGGATTCATGATAAGACCCTCTCCGTGACGCCATATTTTTTGTGGTTGCCAAACACTTAGAAAAAGTGCCATGGCAAGAAGGCTGGCAATACCACCAACGACATCGACGAGTGACGGGCCAATAAAATTCGACAAAGAAAATTGAACAGCTGCGAATGATACACCACAAACAACAACAGCAGGTAAAACGCCCCAGAGCCCTTGCACACCAGCCATAGCCACCACCATCCATGCTGGAATGATTAGTGAGAAAAAAGGAAGCTGGCGTCCCGCCAGAGCAGAAATGGACTGTATGTCCAAATTGGTAACACGTGAGAGAGTCAGGATAGGGGTTCCGAGAGCACCAAAAGCAACGGGAGCTGTATTCGCAATCAAGGCAATACACGCTGCCTCGAAGGCTGGAAGTCCAGCCCCCACGAGTAAGGCTGCCGAAATCGCAACAGGAGCACCAAAGCCAGCAGCACCTTCAAGAAATGCACCAAATGAAAACGCAATGAGTAATGCTTGAACGCGATGATCAGCGGAGAGACGCATGACAGATCGCTTCATAACATCCAGTGCTCCGGCCTCAACAGATAACGCGTAAAGAAACATTGCCGACAAGATGATCCATCCAATTGGAAATAAGCCAAAAGCAGCTCCATGGAGTGCAGCTGCACATGCGGCATCTGCCGGCATGCCAACGATTCCAGTGGCAATAACAACGGCAGTCAGGAGGGCTGCGAATGCTGCATACACAGCGGACCAGTTGGCAACAGCCAAGAGAAAAAAAAGTGTTGCCAACGGTACAAGGGCGACCAGC
>JBDOMS010000491.1:0-2023 GCA_039831735.1 Pirellulales bacterium | reverse complement strand
CGTTATCGGAGAATTTGCCCGCGATGGTTTTCTCAACATAGTTGGTGGTTGTTGTGGAACTACTCCAGACCATATTCGCGCTATTGCTGATGTGGTCGCCACACACCCACCACGACGATCAGCTGAACAACCGCGATTAAGCCGGTACTCTGGCCTTGAGCTTCTTGAGGTACGTCCTGAGAGCAGTTTTACAATCATCGGTGAACGCACAAATGTCACGGGATCAAGGGCTTTTGCCCGACTCATTAAAGAAGAGAACTACGAAGCTGCCCTCAGTGTCGCTCGGCAACAGGTTGAAAACGGCGCGAATATCATCGATATCAATGTTGATGAGGGAATGCTTGATGGACCGGCGGTAATGACAAAATTCTTAACGCTTTTATCCAGCGAGCCAGATGTCTCTCGTGTACCCATCATGATTGATTCCTCCCGCTGGGAAGTCCTTGAGGCTGGCCTGAAATGCATTCAAGGAAAAGGTGTCGTCAATTCAATCAGCCTGAAAGAGGGTGAAGATACTTTCCTCAAACAGGCACGTATTATCCGCCACTATGGTGCCGCTGTGGTCGTCATGGCGTTTGACGAGAATGGACAGGCAACCGATATCGAAAACAGAGTGGCAATATGTGAGAGAGCCTATCGACTCCTGACAGAGAAAGCTGAATTCCCTCCCGAGGACATTATTTTTGACCCGAATATCCTCACAGTAGCTACTGGAATGGAGGAGCATAATCGCTATGCAATAAATTTCATCGAAGCAACGCGACAAATTAAGGAAAAAATGCCACTCACGAAAGTGTCTGGTGGAGTAAGCAATATTTCTTTTTCATTCCGTGGGAACAATCTGGTTCGAGAGGCAATGCATGCAGCTTTTCTCTATCATGCCATCAAAGCCGGCATGGACATGGGAATCGTGAACGCAGGGCAACTTGCGCTCTATGAAGAAATCGATGCTGAACTTCTTGAGAAAATTGAAGACGTCCTGTTTGATCGCCGGGAAGATGCAACAGACAGGCTGATTGATTTCGCAGAAACGATAAAAGGTGACGGAGAGAGTGGCTCTAAGAAAGTTGATGAGTGGAGGGAACTTGATGTCGAAGGTCGGCTAGCTCACGCATTACTTAAAGGGCTCACGGATCATGTAGAAGAAGATATCGAGGAGGCCAGAACCAAGTACGAAACGGGTCTTCAGATTATCGAAGGGCCGCTCATGAGTGGCATGCAGATCGTCGGCGACCTCTTTGGTGAAGGCAAAATGTTCCTTCCTCAGGTTGTGAAAAGCGCGCGTGTCATGAAGAAAGCCGTGGCGCATCTCCTGCCTTACATGGAAGAGGAAAAGAAGGCTCAAGGTGAGTCCGAATCTAAGCGTGGTCGTATTCTCCTCGCAACCGTCAAAGGTGACGTTCATGACATTGGAAAGAATATTGTTGGTGTCGTTCTAGGCTGCAACGGTTACGAAGTCATCGATATTGGCGTGATGGTTCCGTGCGCCACAATCATCGACAAAGCTCGTGAAGAGGAAGTTGATATTGTTGGACTATCCGGACTCATAACGCCAAGTCTTGACGAAATGGTACAGGTCGCAAAGGAATTTCAACACGAGAAGTTTGAGATTCCACTTTTGATCGGCGGGGCGACGACATCAACAAGGCATACTGCAGTGAAAATCGCGCCGCAATACACTGGCAACGTCGTTCACGTGGCAGACGCATCACGAGCAGCTGGGGTTGTCGATAAATTACTAAACCCTTCCTCCAGGGAAGCGTTTGCAGAAGAAAACCGTAAGGCACAGGCTAGAGATCTTGAAAATTTCCAAACCCGCCAACAAGTAAAACTTGTTCCATACAAGACAGCTGTTGAAAAACGCTGGACCACCGACTGGTCACTTGCCGAGATTGAGACACCGGAGTTCCTTGGCCTTCGCCAACTTCCAAAGGTCTCGCTTGAGGAACTCGTTCCATTTATCGACTGGTCTCCATTTTTTATGGCTTGGGAACTCAAAGGAAAGTACCCAACCATTTTCGAC
>JBDOMS010000269.1:0-2024 GCA_039831735.1 Pirellulales bacterium | reverse complement strand
CCAAACGTGACACGATTCTCTATCAGCATGCCTTTGGATTTGCCAACCGAGAGTGGGAGATACCGAACACGATTCACACAAAGTTTCGACTGGCATCAGTGAGCAAGCAATTTTGCAGCATGCTTGTTATGCAACTTGTTGAGGAAGGGCGATTGTCTCTCGACGACACACTCTCACAACATCTCCCATACTACCGATCAGATACAGGGTCCCTCATAACCATTCATCATCTACTGAGCCATCAATCTGGACTCAAGGACTTCCCTGCACGGTTTGACTACCGAAGCACTATTTCCAAAATCACGTTTGGAAAGGATGAATTTATAAAGTTGTATTGCAGTGCCGACCTGCTTCATGAACCAGGAACACTGTACAGCTACTGCAATGCTGGATATTGCATTCTTGGCAGAATTATTGAGCGGGTTACGGGCACGTCATACAAAAATAATCTCTCCGAACGCATCCTGAAACCGACTGGCATGCACAACAGTGGACTTGAATCCACAAACGCAATCATCAAGCAGCGTGCAAGCGGATACACGCGTGGCCCATTTGGTGTTGAAAATGCTGAGTACCTCGCCATGGCTTCTACTCCTGGTGCGGCAGGTGCTGTCTACTCGACGGTCGGTGATCTCTTCCTTTGGAATCGTGCGCTCTCGCATGGCACGCTCCTCAACAAAGAAAATATGCAACGGATGTTTGCACCAAACCGTGACGTTCCAGAGGTCCAAGCCGCAGGTGGTCGCCCTCACAGTATTTATGGGTATGGCTGGAATATCACGACACGGCGACACCCCATCACTAAGAACACCACACGCGTGATCTATCATGGCGGTGCGATCAATGGTTTTCGAGCTATGGAAACACGACTGGTCGATGATGATGCTGTTGTCATAGTGTTGTGCAACCAAGGAGATGCAACTGGAAACTCAGAGGTGTGGGATACTGTTCAACGGCTCAGTACTGAATTGATTCATATCACTACTGGACAGCCATTCCGAATGCCCACAAAGGCCCCGATCTATCAAGATCAACGCGTGTATCAACTTGTGCGATCACAGGGAGCACAGGCGGCACTCGACTGGTTTCAAGCACATGGGAAAAAAGCTGCATGGGGTGGCTCCCTCTTCAAAGTATCAGAACAACTCCTCAAGGACGGATACACCGACGACGCGCTCACGCTCCTTGAATTTGACGCAGCCATGACGCCGGATAAAGTCTGGCTGCTCAGGAAAACAGCGCAGTCTTTTTTCGATGCAGGAAAAATGGAAAAGGCTTTGCTGTATGCGGAAAAAGGGCTCGCCATAAAGCCAACCGACGAACGACTTCTGGCAATACAACTGGAAGCCACAAAGCAACAGCAAGAGTAGTTCATGGTATGATTTGTACGACAATGAGATTTTGAGTTCCGAAGAGTGCATTCCTACAAAGAGGTACCTGCCGTATGTCCTGTTTCTTTTTCATGCTTCTGTTCATGATCACTGGTCAACTTGTATGCGCCGCTGACCTTGGACAGCTTATTTTTGAAGATGACTTTGAACGCACGGAATCCCAAGAGAAAATAGATGAACCCGGAAACGGTTGGGGCACGAATAGTAAATCTCGGGCACAGGGAGACAAGCAGGTTGATCTGAAAGACGGCACCATGCGAATCTTCATCAGCCCTCGTGCTGATCATGGCGTATCCGTGACACATCCAATGGCATTCACTGATGGTGCCGTTGCACTTCGATTCAAACTTGAGAGTCCAAACGATAGCCTAGGGCTGAATTTCGCAGACCTTTCGTTCAAGGGCGTTCATGCCGGGCATCTTTTCGTGGTGAAGATTAGCCCTCATAAGGTAGAGCTCACTGATCTCAAAACAGGAAATATGCGGATTGATATTCGTATAGCTCGCACAGAGAAAAAAGAACTGACACAGGAACAGAAGCAGGCTCTTGTCGGCAAATCAAAAAAGCTGAACCATCATACCAGCGTAAACCAATGGCATGATCTCCTTGTGACTGTCGCGGACGATACCCTAC
>JBDOMS010000306.1:0-2026 GCA_039831735.1 Pirellulales bacterium | reverse complement strand
CGTCGAGATACCTGACGGAGTCAAAGAAAAAAACTGACCTCGTGTGTTCGACATTACATGTCGATTTCATATCCTTTTCGGTTTTCGCGAGAAAGAAATGTGTTGGCTTGGGTGTCATCGATGATGTGGCGCTTGATGGGATCCCAATTAAGTGGTCGTCCAAGACGCATGGCGATATTCGCGAGATGACATATTTCCAACATGCGGTTATGTGACCAAACATCAGAGATGGGCTGCTTTCGGTTTCGCATGCCATCAATGAAATTTGCCGTGTGGTTTTCGGGGATCGGGCCACCGTAGACCTCTTCAATCGCACCCTCTGGGAGAGGGTTGTCTGTGAGGTCTTCAACAGGTTTCCCCGTGATTTTTCCCCGATTTACGAAAAAACGCCCCGTCTCACCTTCAAATAGAATTCCGTTGTCACCTTCATTGGTGATGAGCAAATCAATGTCGTTCGGCATGATGGCCTGAATGGTGTATGCCGTTGCAATGTTGTACTGGTCATCGACTGTTGGATAACCATTTTTGTACGGAACAGGCAGCGTGTAGCTCAGTGGAGTCACTTTCTTGGGACCAGTGTTCGTGGCTCCAATAGCCCAGCAGGCGATATCAACATGATGAGCGCCCCAGTCTGTGAGTTTGCCTCCCGAATACTCATGCCAATTCCGGAACGCATAGTGACAGTTGCTGTACAGGGGGACTCCGCCGCCATATCCTTTTCGTATTTCTGGGAGTGCCCGATACTTGACTTTCGGGGCGGGGCCAAGCCAAAAGTCCCAGTCAAGATGTTTTGGAGCCGATACCGCTGGAATTTTTGGTGATGCACCGAAGCCACCAATACCACACGTGACACGTTTTATCGCTCCAATCCGCCCCGCTCGGATCAGAGCAACAGCCTGGAGAAACCGGCGATCTGATTCAGTTCGTTGCATCGTACCAACCTGAAAAATTCGTCCTGTCTGTCGTACGATCTTTTCAATAAGCTTGCCCTCATTGATCGTCAGTGTGAGTGGTTTTTCACAGTACACGTCTTTTCCGGCAAGCATTGCCTCAACAGCCACCTTTGTGTGCCAGTGGTCTGGTGTGGCGATCATGACAGCATCAATGTCTTTCCGATCAAGTATCTTTCGGTAGTCCTTGTAGCCATCTGGGGCCCTGCCCTTCTGAGCTTTTTTGACCTTTTCTATGGTGTCTCCTAGAACGTTCGCATCGACGTCTGCAAGGGCAGCAAAGTCTGCAAACTTGAATGATTTACTAGTGATGGCCCATCCCTGATTCCTCAGGCCGATTGTTGCAAACACAGGTCGTTCTTGGGGCGATTGTGCCGCGAGAGCATGTTGTCCTGCAGAAAGAATGGTTGGTGAGAGACCACCTGCACAGGTTGTGCGAAGAAACGAACGACGTGTGCTCGAACGAGGGTGAGACATTGATGTGTTCCATTCAAAAGGTTATTTGTGACTTGAGGTCTTCGTTGGAAAAAGTTATGCATTCACGTATTCGAATACCATTGAAGTGAAAGTTATTTTTGGAATAGCTATGGTTGGTATAACATGAGCATAATCCGAAGGAATAGATGACAAAAAATATGTGTTTCGATGGTCACTCTACCTGGGTTGGAGAATCATGCCACACCCATTCGATAGCATGTGCGAGAAACTGTTCTTTCGCTTTCCTCAGGCCGTGGCCCGCTCCCTGACAAAAAAGGTACTGATAGGGATACCCTTTTTTTGCTAGTGCTTCTGCCATTCGATGGTTGGCTTCAACCCAGTCATGCATGCCATCTCGCATCACATTTGGATTCAAAAGATCGCGGTCACCGACAGCAAGAAAGATACGCAAAGGCTTTTTCTCGCTTTGGGGAATAAGCGTTGTATGGTAACCCCATGCTCCATCAGGTGTCTTTGGATTGAAAGGCCACTGTTGGTTGACAAATGTTCCTGATGTTGTCAGCACCCTGTGATAAAGATCCGGTCGATACCACGCCATACTTAAAGCTGCTGCTCCACCCGAACTACTGCCCATTGTG
>JBDOMS010000482.1:0-8629 GCA_039831735.1 Pirellulales bacterium | reverse complement strand
AAACACTGTGCAAGATATCCAGTCAAAACAGAACACGATGTTAGATGTGCATTTTAGTGTTGAAATGATCGATACATCAGTCGAACTTGTGGATGTTCCTCGAAATGACAGTTGGCGACTTACAGATGTTCTTGCATCAGTAACATTTCATCCTTCGGAAACAGCAACACAACCCCTGTATGGTTGGACAGCTGCTGGACGGCTCATCCATAGTGGCCATCCTGTATCGTCCATCACGGTTGATGAGCACGTAGAGACGATCAGTATGGAGTCTATCGATCACACAATGATCGCTGCTGGTGCCACGGCAGTTATGGCACGTGATGGCGGCTGGTCAATTTCAGCACCAGTTCCTCATAAAAACCATCCACAGTCCTTCGCTGTAGCTTGTAACCGTCTGCCTCTGGGAGTGTCGAGTGTAGTCGCCACACACTTGAATACCGACCATCTTCTTGATGGTTTAGCTGATGCTAGGTTGGATATTACCCTTCCAGGTGTTGAGAAAAAATCAGACATTGAAGACAGCGGTTTAAGTATTTCCGGATCGTTCTCTGGAAAACAGTTAGCTATTTGTGAATCGAACACTCTTGCAGAAGTCTTTTCCCTTCAGCACTGTGAGGTGCCTTTTGATATCAAAATAGAAGATGACGTGATTACGATACGCGATCTTCGTGCAGATTCACCATTATTCGAAGCTGAGGTATCAGGTCGACTTCGAACACCACGTAGTGATCCTTGGGAGTGGGGGAACGCTGTTGTGCAGGAAAATTTTGCTGTTGCAGCTGATATCGATCTTGCAGCATTATCATCAGCAGTACGAGGCGGTTTTTCCGTGCGACCGGATGTTGAAATCACCGGTGGAAACATTCATTTCTCAGCGACCGCTCGGCCCGATGGGAAAGATCGTGTTTTAGAGCTGAGAGTTCAATCAACAGATTTTTCTGCAATGCATTATGGCCAGGAAGGCCAGCGACCATTGCATTGGAACGAACCTTTTACAGCTTGGATGCGCGGTCGAAAAGAAGGCCATACGGATCAGTTGAATATAGAGGAAGCAAGAATAGGCTCCTCGGCAGTTGAACTTGCAGCAACTGCAACGCCCGAGTCTGCAAATATTCAATGGACAGTAGATATCAACAAACTCATGAGTGAATTATCAGAAGTGCTTGATTTTGAAGCATCAAGTATTCAAGGAGTTGCCCATGGTTCACTGTCTGTATCACGAGAGATGACGACAGGTGTTTCGACGGCGACGGTCTCTACATCTGTGACAGATTTCCAATACAGCCTTCAGGATAAGAGAAAATGGAACGATGAGAATATTGTGATAGAAGCAAAGACAGTAGGGAATTACTACAAAAAGGGCTATCGCATCGAGCAAGCTCATGTTCAGGTGAGCGCTTCCGGAGACTCTTTGACAGCAACCTTGGATGGTGGAGCTGTCGTTCACCCGGAAGCTCTATTCAGCAGTCACCCTGTAGGTGAAATGGCTTCTCAACAGTGGATTCATGGTATCACCGAAGATCTTTCGCTTGAGTGTGCACTCACAGGTGAATTGGATCGTTGGTTAATTCGAGGTGAAGTACTCGGTGGTGTGGCGACGGGTCTGAAAAGTAGTGGGATGATAAAAGCTTCCACTGCTCTTAGGTTAGGATCAGGCAATCTACAAATTACAAGGGCGAACATTGAATTTGAGGATCCGGAACTGAGATCACGTGCTGGAGGATGGCATATCAGGGAGCCACGAATTGTGGCCACTGCTGCAGGGCAAATCAATTTGTCGACGAATGCACTCTCTCTGTCTTCAGCTGAAGTGCTTTCTGCAACACTTTCGCTTCGAACAGGCGGATTAATATTTGCTGGAACCCCCACAGTGAATGCTCAGGGGTATAGTTTCGATGGAATTAAAATGGTTCGTGGAAAAATACAGTGGCAGGCGGACGTCAGTCGTATTGAAAAATGGACACAGGTTTCAGAAACCCTTTCTCATTGGCCATCATCAGGACGTGTATGGGGGATAGCTGAAGTACAAGATACCCCTGACGGACTCAATCTGCTCATTGATGTTACTGGTAATCAATTAGCGTTATCAAAACGAGAGCAAGGACCTCTCTTTGCTGAGAATACGTTGCCTCCACAGCCAGTCTGGACAGAACCGCAAGCTCATCTTGTCATTGATGTAACCCAGCCACACATGGAACCTTCCCAGACTCAGTCTGAGATTGTTGTGAACCAATTGTTGCTTGATTCTTCAACAGTTGGTTTGACAGCTACGGGCAGAGTATCCGAGGGGTCAAAGTTACCTATTTTGGAACTCAATGGCACGCTTTCATATGACTGGTCACAACTGAGTCGTTTGATAACGCCTTGGACAGGTGGAAGTGTCCAGTTCGTGGGAGGTGGCCCTCGACCATTCGCTGTGCGTGGACCACTCACTTTTGTTTCAAATACTCGTGATGCGACTGTGTCAGAAGTACAGGTTCCCCACACGTGGCTTGACACCGATGGCGTCACACAACACACGAAACAACAAAATGAGCCACCCAAAACAATCACAATCCCCGTTTCTGTCAAGCCACCTAAGGTGCTTGACTGGTTTCAAGAAATTTCTTTTGCAACCTCAACAAACTGGACGGGAGCGAACGTAGGTGGCCTTCATCTGGAGTCCGGTGAGCTCAATATGAGACTGTTTGAAGGTCAACTCGCGCTTGGTCCCTTTGATATTGCTGCATCAGGAGGACGATTACGTGGCTCACCTTGGATAAAAATGATACCCCTGCCAGGTGAATTGATGTTACCACCGGGACGCATCGTTGAGCGAGTCACACTTTCTCCAGAGATTTGTAATAGATGGGTGCACAGCATTGTTCCTCTATTGGGGCGATCCACAACGACAGAAGGACGGGTCAGTATTGATGTAGGCGGAGGTCGATTACCCCTCAGTAATGTTTTTGAGGGTGAGTTGACTGCTCAGATTCTTTTTGAGCGATTGGTTGTTACACCAAGCGGAGCTATGCAACCTTTGGTAAATATTCTTTCAAAAATACGTTCAATTATTGATCCAAGACTTGCATTTGGTGATAAGGGTGTTTTACTCAGTGTACGACCTGAGCCAGTTGTCGTTCGGCTTGGAAATAAGAGAATTTGGCATGAGGGACTTGTTCTTGACACAGGTATGCTATCTGTACGGTCCAATGGGAGTGTTGGTGAAGATGGTTCTCTCGATATGATGATCGAAATAGCGTTCCGTGGTGATATTGCTGCACAAGCGCCGGTAATAGCGAAACTCCTTCAAACGCCACTCCTTATTCCTCTTCGTGGTTCAGTACATCATCCGCAGTTTGATGCAAGACAAGTTGATTCTATTCTCAAACGTATCGTTGAGAACACAGCTGAAGCAGTGATCAACGATGGGCTTTCACGTGGGTTAGAGGCTCTATTTGGAGAGTGAAGACAGAGAAACAGATAGCTGCTTTCCGCAGGCATAACACCATGTTGGGATTAGAGCCGCCGTTTGATGCCCGAAATAAGATGCTCGAGACGTTTGCGGTATGAAAAATGTTCTACTTCGAGTTGATGTCGGGGTGAATCAATGTAATCAATTTTATTTGGGCTTTGTCGTCGTTGTTTCTGGCGGTAGAGCCACGCTTTCGCTTGAGGAGAGGTGGCTGAGGCAGATGCCATGTAGGCAACAAGCATGCTTTGAAGGTCAGTGATGCCCCACTGCCCACTGTCTGGCTGAATAAAACCAACAACTGCGATATCATCTCGTGTGGGGTGTAGAAGATTGAGAAAGAGTCTGGGTAGGTCATCCGGAGAAGATCCCCCAAGATGACAACTGTCAATAAATGGCACAACAGGCTTATATCCAGTTGCACAAATGACAGCATCAAATGTCTCACGAACTCCATTTGTGAATACGACATCCTTGCCATCAAATTGCAGGACATCTTTTCGAGGACGAATCCCACCTTCCCGAATCCGTTGACAAAAGTGCTCATTAATAATGGGATGTGTTTCCCAAAGGCGGTGATGAGGTCGCGATAACCCATGTCGCCATGGGAGACCAATAGACTGATCAATGGCCCTCATACTTATGAAACGCCTGAGCCAGAGTGGTGTGCGCATTTTGAGAAGGCGCTCATTTCTAAGGTCAGTAGGTCTTCCCATAAGAAAACGTGGAATATAAAAATAGTTTCGGCGAGTTGAGTGAGCGGTTACCTGCGCATGATGTGACGCTTCAACGGCGATATCACATCCAGAATTTCCAGCACCAATAACAAGAACATGCTTCCCAGCAATGGGAAATGGAAGACTTGGTGACTTGTACTGGCAGGCATGAATCATATGACCGGCAAAGGAACCAGCAATCTCTGGAAACCGTGGTTCACGGTTGTGGCCATTTGCGATAATCACCCCATCATATACTTTTGGCTGACAGCCTTCAGCATGAATGACCCATCCAGCTTTTCCAGAAATCGGTTCGATACGTTTGACATTTATGCCGGTACGAATGTTTTTATAAAGATTAAAGTGATGGGCATAATTTCTTAGATACTCAAGACATTGACGATGGTGTGGAAAGTCAGGCCAATACCTTGGCATGGGGTAATCGGTATATTGCGTAAGTGTTTTGGAACTGATGAGTCGAGTTGATTCAAACACAGCAGATGCTTTGGAACCGAAGTACCAATTGCCACCAATATTATCTTCTCGCTCCAGACATTCAGCATGAATTCCTATCTGTAATAGATTTTTTAGAGCAGTGAGTCCTGATGGTCCAGCTCCAATGACACACCAGTTTTTCTTAATGTGTGATGCGTTATTCGACATGGTGAGTAATGACGTTTACAAGACGATCGATATCCTGCACATCATGAAGGTATGAGAGACTAATTCTTAGAAGACTGTGACCAGACGGTACACTTGGTGGGCGAATCGCTGGTACAAAAAAACCTTCTTCAGCAAGTCTTTTTGATAGGAGAACTGCCTTCTGAGGCTTTCCAACAATGATCGGTATGATTTGGCTTTCTGAAAACCCGATATCAATATTATGATCGTGAAGTTTTTCTCTGAGGTGAGTAGAACGTTCTAACACTTTGTGGCGTCGTTCTGGCTCTTTTGATATGAGTTTGATTGCTTCCGTTGCAGCTGCGGCAACACTTGGTGGGTGAGCTGTTGAAAAAATCCACATGCGCGCCTTATGGCGAAGCCAATGAATGAGACGTACATCCCCTGCAACAAATCCTCCAGCGGCACCGAGTGCTTTTGAAAGCGTACCAACGCGAATGTGTACACCATCGTGTGTACGGGTTTTTTCTATGAGGCCACTGCCATGCTCACCGAAGACACCGGTTGCATGAGCTTCATCGACCATGAGCATGGCAGAGTGCTTCTGGGCAAGCTCAACGAGGCCGGGGAGTGGGGCGATCGTACCATCCATTGAAAACAAAGAGTCTGTGACAATGAGACGTCGACGGGCAGCATGCTGTGAGGCCAACATGGCATCAAGTTCAGAAAGATTACAGTGACGATAAATCCCTACGTGGGCCCGAGACATTCGGCATCCATCGATAATACTGGCATGGTTTCGAGCATCACTGGCAATAAAATCCTCTTGACCAGTCAATGCAGCAATAACAGCCGTATTAGCAGCAAAGCCACTTGGAAATACTAACGCGGCGTCGGTTTCGAGAAGATTCGCGATAGCAGATTCAAGGCGCGTATGGGCCATTGAGTGACCACTCACAAGTGGACTGGCTCCAGCACCAAAGCCCTCGGCACATGAACCTCGTGAAGCAGCCTTCGTCAGTCGTATATCACTGGCATAACCGAGATAGTCATTCGCACCGAAATTAATGAGTGTTTTCCCGTTGAGGCATACTGTCGCAGCTTGTTTTCCATGACGAATACGTTGTGGCCTTTCAAGACCGGATTGTCTTAAAAGTGCTAAGTCGTCATCTATCCAAGTGAGCACATCTGGAAGGTCCTTTACTATCTGAAGATCAGATGATGATTCAGGCTTATCGATACGACATGTCATTTTAACTATTATAGATCCGTTATGCTCATACCACAGACAATATTTTCTAGACTGCCGCTAGTTTTTCGATTGTTCGATATTGTGCTGATGTAACAGGTGTGACAGAGAGCCGACTGCCTCGCCTTAAGAGCTCCATCTTTGATAATGTTTTTTCAGACCGAAGTTCATTGAGGGGTATTTCACGAGGAAAAATGCTTACCAATCGTACATCAACCATCGACCACACAGGATTATCTGGAGATGCTTTTGGATCAAAGTACTTACTCTTTTTATTCCAGGCCGTAGAGTCAGGGTATGCCTCACGGACAACCTCAACAATTCCAGCAGCTGCAGGTGGCTTGGCATTCGAGTGATAAAAAATGCATCGGTCACCTTGTTTCATAGCGCGTAAGAAATTGCGAGCCTGATAGTTACGAACTCCTTCCCAGCATGTCTTTTTACCCTTTTCTTTTTTAAGATCATTGATGGAAAATACAGAGGGCTCACTTTTTATCAACCAATATTGCACGGTATGTCCTCCTTGGAGTGGGCGTGAGTTATATCATCATTTGTAGTGTTGCCTGTCTGGCATCATTGCTTACATTTTTTTCTGGATTCGGACTTGGTACGTTACTACTACCAGCCTTCGCAATTTTTTTTCCTGTTGAGCAGGCAGTAACACTGACCGCAGTTGTGCATTTTTTGAATGGTCTCTTCAAAGTGGGACTCACTGGTCGTAGCATCTCATGGACAATAACAACAAAGTTTGGAATTTCTGCGATCGTCGGAGGAATTCTAGGTGCGATCGTACTTGAGTATCTGGTGGATTTGCAGCCGTTGCTGGCAATTCGCTGGAAGGAGCAAACTTTTGTGATCACGCCAGTCAAGGTGGTCATCGGAACATTACTCATTGCTTTTGCTCTCCTCGATATCTTACCAACCTTTCGCGATCTCACATTTAGACCACAGTGGATGTTTTTTGGTGGCATGCTAAGTGGATTCTTTGGTGGACTTGCAGGCATGCAAGGAGCCCTGCGTTCAGCTTTTCTGTCCAGAGCTGATTTATCCAAAGAACAATTCGTTGCAACGGCAGCGATCATCGCACTGATGGTGGATATTTCAAGATTAGGAGTTTACGCAAGATTTGTTTGGCAGCAATTTGAAACCCTCGAATACACTCTCCTAGCGACTGCTGTTCTCGCAGCATGGTTTGGTGCTGTTCTTGGGAAAAAGTTTTTATGCTCTATCACCATGGAAAGCATTCGGTATTTTGTGGCATTTCTCCTTATTCTTGTAGGAAGTAGCCTTCTTGCTGGACTGCTTTAAGCACAGAACGGGCTGGACAAAGATTTGTCCAGCCCGTTTGCATGCACACTATAGTTATCTATGAAGTCTAACAACCACGACGACAGTGTCTGCGACACCGCTTGCCATGCCTCTGATTGCTTTTACCAGCACAGCAGGCGCCGTTGGCTGGAACTTCTTCTTCAACACATTTCCGAACCTTCACGCAAACCTGTTTTGTGACCTTCTTGGGGACACGAACAGTGTACTGCTCAGTCTTTGTTTCCTCGACACACTCACTTGAACAGACAGTGTAGGTTCGGCTTTTTTGAACTGGAACCATCACGGTGTAACAGCATTCACGTGAACGTGTTTCTGGCACACACTTGTTGACGGTCACGTCTCGTGTGCGAGTCTCACAACGACATTTATTGACACACACTGTTCTCGTACGGGTTTCCGGAACCATTTTGGTAACACAGTACGTACGAGTTCGTTCTTCACAACGACATTTTCGTACACATTTGGTACGAGTTCGTTCCTCGCAACGGTACTTAGTGACGCAGTACGTATAAGGCACTTGCTCACATTCCGTTGTCCAACTTGTGACTTCAATTTCCTTTGTTTCGCAGGTTGGTACCCACTTTCGGCAGCAGACAACCTTTGGGCAGCAAGGATTGCCGTCAGCATCGTACTTGCCATTGGAGGAGATCTCTTTGGCTTCGGTAATCCAATGACCACCACGGCACGTCACAGTCTTTGTTGACTTGACAGGAACCCGTCTTCTCACCGTACGAGAGCCTGTCATTTCTTCTGTATAAGGCACTTTTACCATATAGGTTTCCTCAACCTCTTCGGTATAGGGAACCTTGACGGTATACGTTGAGGTTCTTTCCTCCTTGACAGGAACGTTGACTGAGTAGCTTTCTTCAATCTGCTCCGTATATGGAACGTTGACCTTATACTCAACAGTCTTGGTCTCTGGCACATTGACATTCACTGTGTATTCAACGGTCTTCGTTCGTTTTTCTGGAACCATAACCGTATATTCCTTCGTTCGCTCTTCAAGCTTTGGCACCATTTTCTTCACGGTACAACTTCGTTCACGAACTTCGGTAGACCATTCCGTGACTTCAACATCACGAATTTCTGGAACCATTCGCCAAACCTTTATTGTTTTCATGCACGGATCAACATCACAATCTGATGCCGAGCCCTCAACGGCTGCTTTTTCTTCATCAACCAGTACCGATCCTTCCTCACTATGGACAATGGTAGTGCTGAAACAGACTCCCGCAGCAGCCACCCATGGCAGAAAGTTGA
>JBDOMS010000233.1:0-2034 GCA_039831735.1 Pirellulales bacterium | reverse complement strand
CTTCAATCTTGATGAGATTCGAGTTCCGCAAATGGTTGAACTTGAGCATCGCAAACGCTGTGAAAACGTTCCTTCTGTCAAAAATGGCACGTACAAAAAAACACGCTTTCACGCAGAAGGAAAAAACCCTGGAAATGTATGGGGTGATATCAAGCAACTCACTTACAAATCCAAGGAACTGCTTGATCGAAAATTCTTGAATACTGTTCAGAAACCTGAAAGTCTTATGCGTCGTTTGATTCTCGCCAGTACCAACAAAGGTGATTTAGTATTTGATCCCTTTTGTGGTAGTGGAACAGTCCCAGTATGTTGCCTTGAAAATGGCAGAGACTTCATGGCCACTGAAATAAATCCTGAGTTCTGTAACGCTGCAAGAAATCGCATTCGGCAACAAAAATCCAAGAAGCAACAACTTTCTCTGTTGTAAACCAGTCTTCTATTTGCCTTCACACATTTTTGTGTAAATCAGATGTGAAAATATACTTTGAATGGCATCAGACTGCCGTGCTATTTCCCGTCAGATCGAATAGTGTTCAACGTCTTCATGAAAGACAATTCTCAGTAGACTTTTCTAAAGATAACGGGGGAAGTATGAAATGCATGGAATAAACTCACGCGCACGCATTCATTACAAACAAACGACATCAAAAATAAGGCATGCGTCTAAGGCATACGTATTGTGTGGGTCGTGGAATAGGTCAGACCAACAAAGAAGGGTTGCTATTGAACATAAAACCTTATTTTAGTTTTTGTTGACCACTGTTGCCCCACTCACTGCGACGTGTAGCCATTGAGACTCTCTCAGCAGCATCCCGCCTGGAGTCTTATTTTTCTTTATACTTGATGGTGTGGTTTTCGTTTGTTGCTTGCCGCAGTACATGATATCTTTTACTACGATCAACTACATCTTGGTTGCGTAAAATCATGGATCGACTCGTTGGTTTTCTAATCACAGTTTTGATTGCATTACCAGTCTCAGGCGCTGGTGAGCGACTGGACTTTCACTCGCACATAGTGCCTATCATCGAGCAGCATTGTATCCGCTGTCATTCGCATGGAATCAAGAAGGGCGGATTGTCTCTGGCGACTGCCGATGACTTGCAGGCTAACGCGTATGTTGTTGCCAATGACGTAGATAATAGTTACTTGATCGAAGTGGTCACATCACAGAATGGTCAGCCTCCGGCTATGCCTCACGAGGGGACTCCTCTGGCCGAAGAGGAAGTAGACCTACTCAAGCAATGGATCAAGGAAGGAGCAATGTGGCCTGATGACTTGGTAATCAGGGAGAAGTCCAAGGCAGATGCATCATGGTGGGCTTATCAACCACTGCAATCGCACAAGCAAAGCATCGATGAATACATTCAGGACACACTTGCGGAAAACAAACTCACCCTCAATCCTCCAGCAGACCGTCGCACACTGATTCGACGCGCAACATACGATCTTCTTGGCTTACCACCCACTCCGGAAGATGTTGATGCATTTATCAACAATCCCGACCCACAGGCCTATGAACAACTCATTGAGCGGCTCCTGGCATCGCCTCACTATGGAGAGCGGTGGGGTCGTCACTGGCTGGATGTTGTTCGCTTTGGTGAAAGCATTGGATACGAACGTAATGTTATTATCAATACTCTTTGGCCATTTCGCGATTACGTCATTCGCTCACTCAACGAAGATAAGCCGTTTGACCAATTCATTCGTGAACACATTGCGGGAGATGTTTTTGGTAAGGACAACCCTGATTCCGCAGTCGGTTCTGCTTTTCTTGTTGCCGGACCCTATGACGATGTTCGAAATCAGGATCCTGTTCAGGCAGCACAGATTCGAGCAAATACTCTCGATGAAATCATTCGTGCAACAAGTGAGGCATTCCTTGGACTAACTGTTGGCTGTGCTCGCTGTCATGACCATAAGTTTGATCCAATCACACAGGAAGATTATTACGGACTCTATGCAACATTTTCAGGCATTCGTCATGGTTCGATTCCTCTTGCAACGGTTGAACAAAAGCATGCCCGATCAAAAAAA
>JBDOMS010000081.1:0-8639 GCA_039831735.1 Pirellulales bacterium | reverse complement strand
CAAGAGGCAATGGCTGAGTTAAGTCCGGCGTTTTTGCCTCGTGTTGGCACAGTTACTGCCGCGACAAGTGCACCGTTGAGTGATGGTGCTGCTGCTATGCTGGTTATGAGTAAAGCGGAAGCAGATCGACAACAACTCGAGCCAATGGGGAGAGTACTCGGTACGGCTGTGGTTGGCGTGCCTCCGGCTCTTATGGGTACAGGACCTATCCATGCGGTCAAGAAAGTGCTTGCACGAACAGGTCTCAGAATGGATGAAATCGATTATTTTGAGATCAACGAGGCGTTTGCTGCACAAACGATCTACTGTGTGGAAGCCCTGGGAATAAACCCTAAAAAAGTTAATGTTCACGGTGGATCCTTATCCATTGGTCATCCGCTTGGTGCTTCAGGGGCACGTATCGCGACAACGCTGCTTCATGTGATGCGTGATCACGGCGGAAGGTATGGCATAGCCACCATGTGTATAGGTTTGGGGCAGGGTATAGCTATTGTTTTTGAGCGATTGGAGTGAATGGCAGGATGAATTCATCGGCTACGATCAATCAGGTCGACGAAGATTTTGTACATGGGCAGATAAAGGACTCGCTTGCTGATTTGATTCTGGCGAGATGTTCTGATTCATTTGATCGTCCAGCATGCCTTGATGTCTTGGGAAACACTCGCCCTGTTTCGTGGGGGCAACTATTTGCTCAGGCTCTTAGGATTACTGATTCATGTCTTGAAAGCGGGATGAAAAGAGGAGATCGCCTGGTGCATCTTGGGGCACACTCCATTGATTGGGTTGCAGTCGATCTTGCGTGTCATCTTGCTGGTTATGTTCATATTTCCTTACACGCGGAAGCAAAACCAAAAGAATGGATCGACCAGTGCGAGTGGCTCCTTCCAAAAGGTATCATCGTTAGTAGTGATATAGCGGTGCCTGCATTGCCAAAGGTAGACGTGAGGGTGCGTCTGCCAGAGAAGTATTCTGATACTGGCATGGAGAGAGCGGTCGTGCAGTCCAAAATTGAGATGCATGCTCGTCAATGTGATCCAGATGCTCCAGCAGTGATCTTTCTTTCATCTGGAACAACAGGTTTATCGAAAGGCATCATTCATTCCCAGAGAGCTTTAGCAGCAAATGCACAGGCTTCCTCAGAGGTATTTCTTGATGATTCAAGCGATGTCCGACTGTCATGGCTTCCAATGAGCCATGCGTTGGCTCGAGTCGGTGATCTCTATACCTCTTTGGTTCGTGGAAGTTGCTTGAGTATCGTAAAGAATAGAAAACAATTTCTCGATGCCTGTCAGGCTTCATCCCCAACGGTTATCCTTGGTGTGCCAGCATTGTTTGAGCGGCTGGAGCGAGAACATGTGTGTGGGAAAATCCCTGATTTGCTCGCAGCGTTAGGTGGATGTATTCGAGTATGTGTTTCTGGTGGTGCGCCACTTCGGAAACGAACAGCTGAGTGTTTTCTGAGATCAGGAATACCGCTCGTAGAAGGGTATGGCCTTGCTGAAGCTGGGCCAGTTGTTGCTCTTTCAAATCCACGTATGAATCGGCCGGGGGCAGTTGGCCGTCCTCTTTCAGGTGTTGCCGTACGTCTTGATACGCGAAGTGATTCATCTGGTCAATTACTTGTTCAAACACGATCTCAGGCGTTGGCAGTTGTAGACTCAACGCCAACGGGGCCGCGTGAGACAGTGTTGCCAAAGAATACTTGGATTGAGACAGGAGATTTTGCAGCTATTGCAGATGATGGTCAGATTCGGATCACAGGACGCCTTTCTGAAGTCATAGCTTTGAGTACAGGTATCAAAGTTTCTCCCTCACGCACAGAAGCTGTGATTTTAGAGGATCAGAGTGTTGCGCAGATATGTGTGCTTGGAAAGGGGTGTTCCTCACTGATTGCCATTGTCGTACCGGAGCCTGCTGTTCTTCGGAGTGCCATCAAAAGAATGGGGGTTCGTGTGTTGAGTCAAGGCGCGGCACTTCGTCACCCCAAGGTATTATCTTGGCTGTCTCGTCAATTAGCTCGTGCACAGTCTCATCTGCCACGACCGAGTCAGGTACGTCGGGCAGTCCTCGTTGGACGACCATTTGAAGTTGCCCGTGAGGAGTTGACGCCTTCAATGAAGCTCAAGCGATCAATGATTGGGAAAAACTTTCGTGGCCTCGTGGAAAAAATGAGGAAGTCTTTAGAAGTTCATGAAAGCGTCGTGTCGAAATGGTTCAGGGGTGTTGTGTGTATTCCCAGTCGTCCTCATCAGAAAGAAGAAAAATATGACTTCCCAGAGCGTTCATCATGGCTTTCGTCAGTCGTATGGCAGCCCGGGAAAGATGATGGGTTTGCGCATGCAGCTTCATGCTCTGCGTCGGGCGCTCGTGAAGCTATCAAAGAGGTCATCCATCGTTCTGAAAAAGTAATTCTTGAACTCAGTCAGGAAGGAACTTTATATGATCCATTACCTCATGCTGATAATAGAAGACCTCCCATTACTGACGCGCCTCCACACAGCACAGGAGTCTTTTCGCGGTCAGCTGAAATCGCTTTGGGGCAGGTTGGACTCTGGGGGCTTGCTGTTCCTAAAGAGTTTGGTGGTATTGGTTGCTCAACACAGGAACTTTCCACGGCGATTACGAGAATTGCTTCTCTTGCCCCAACACCCGCTGGAATGCTGGCCGTTCATTCGTCCATAGGTGCCATTTCTACGATATGTGAATTTGGCACTCCCGACCAACAAAAACGATTCTTGCCTGGGCTTGCAAAAGGGAAACCACTTTCAGTTTTTGGTGGTACCGAACCGGATGCTGGTAGTGATCTCACGTCGGCCGTGGCAAGACTTGAACGACATGATGGTCGGCTAGTGCTGACTGGCACAAAAATTTTCATTACGGGGGCAACATACGGTCGTCTTGTGAAGATTCTTGCGAAGCAAGAGGGAAAACTATGTGTTGTGCTTGTGATGTTGCCCCAATGTGATACGGACAGTTTCAAACTCGCCGGTTATCCGCTGCATCCTCTGAAGCATGCTCACAACAATGCTCTTCTGTTTAATAACTTTCCAATCCAAGAAAAAGATATACTCAAGCCACCAGGAGACTCTGCCAATGCGATGAAAATGATTTGGCACAGCCTCAACCGTGGGCGAGTCACACTCGCCGCTCAGGCTGCTGGGACGCTTCGTATCCTGATAAAGCATGCTAAAAACCATGCTCATTGTCGTACCACCTGGGGGGCGCCGATTGGTACAAGAGAACTCGTACAGGGGCGCCTTGGTCGTATGGCAGCATCTGTGCTTGCCTGTGAAAGCTTGAGTGCATGGGGAGCAGCAGCGATCGATCTTGGATACACAGGAGAATTTGAAGCGATCATTGCCAAGATTCTGGCCAGTGAATGTGTGCGATCTGGAGCCATTGATGCCTTGGGCGTGCATGGTGCACGGGCGTTTCTTGTTGGGCATCCTTTGGGTGATTCATTTCATGATCACTTTGCAGTCACGATTTATGAAGGTGAGAGTGAATTACTTGGATTGGCGCTGTTTAAGGGAATTGTAAAACATCACCCAATGCTTGAACGTGATGCCGCTCGCCCCGCTCTAAGCTGGCTTGCCTGGCAGGTAGAACGCATTTCTGGAAAAGGGAAGCGAGCCGACAAAGCGATCCTTGATAAAACCATGCGGATTCATGCCCACAATGCCCGGTGTCGACTTCGATCAGTTTCGAGTCGAATTGATCGGGCCATTCGCCGATACAGAAATGGTCTCGCCGAACGACAACTCCTTGCTGCGGAGCTGTCTACCGTTGTTCGAGAGTTGGTAAGTGTGTTGGCAGTCGCGCATCGGGCAGACATGTTGGGTGATCATCAGACACTGCTTGCAGCTGACTGTTGGTGTCGATTGGCATTTTCGCGGGCTGTTGGCCATCGATTATCTGCAAGTGATCTCCAGCAGACAGCACTGCTCGGACAAAGCGTGCTCAAATCGTAGAGACGGGCAGTGCACGCAACGTTGATAGGTATGCATGTCAGTACTAATAGGTTCATGCTGATCAGATACACTACGGTTTTAAGAGAAACAACTATCATCATTCACCAGTAGTGAATTACCGGAAAGATTATTTAGAAATGGAAATGATCTCATGCATAATGCTGCAGAAGGCTATATCACAGACGTTTCATACATTCCTGGCTTCTATCCACATCTATCACCCACCGCTATGCGTTATGTCGCTGCAATTAATCGAGTGCAGCCACCAAAGACTGAACAAGGTTTTCGCTACCTTGAATTAGGCTGTGGGTTAGGTGGCTCTTTGACAACATTTGCTGCGTCGAACCCTCAAGGTGAATTCACAGGTGTCGATATAAATCCGGAGCATACAAAACTCGTAGAAAGAAGTATCTCCAATGCAAAATTATCAAATGTCCACATTATCACAGCAGACTTTTCTCAACTGCCAAGTGATCTGGGAGAATTCGACTTTATTGTTCTTCATGGTGTGTTTAGTTGGGTGTCTCAAGAAGTTCGTGATCAGATAATGCGTGTTGCCAAAAGCCACCTTGCAAAAGGTGGTTTATTGCTTGTGAGCTATAATGCCATGCCGGGTTGGGCACACCTCCAGCCAATACGTGGGATTCTTAGACAGTATGCTGAACTGAGGCAGGGAGATACTCTTCAGCGAATTCGTGATGCCATTGCATACCTCGTTTATATTCGAGACAAGCAAGCCAAGTATTTTGTTGATAATCCTCAGGCATCTCAGTACGTAGATAGTTTGCTCAAGCAGGATGTCCGCTACCTCGCTCATGAGTATCTCAATGAATCATGGACAAGCTTTTATTTTTCCGATGTGTCAAAGATGTTCTTAAGAGCGGGAATGACTTTTGTTGGGAGTTTGCCAGTGTTTACAAACTTCTGGGATCTTTGCGTCCGTCCTGAGTTTCAAGAACTTTTTCGCACAACGAGTAATCGTCTTGTCACTGAGTCGCACAAAGACTTTTGTGCGAATACCGCTTTTCGATGGGATATCTATTCCCACGCTCCAATAAAAATGCCTGAGTTATCAGATCGCATTCAACACGCGGATGATATTCATTACTTTGTCGGCAAGTATAATCTGAAGTTTCCACAAACAATCAATCTTGGAGTCGTCACGTCGACGGTAAAAGGACCTCTTTATGAAACCCTTATTAGGGTGCTTTCAAAACAAAGTATGCCGCTCTCCAAAATTATTTGCCTGAAGGATTTCGAGGGTACTCAACGAACTGATGTTGTAAAGGCTTTGGATGCAGGAGTTGCAATGGGGCTTATCGATCTTGCGGTCAAGCCACTTGTTGAGGTAAGCCCTGCTCATGAACCAGCGATCAAGATGGAATGTCTACTCAATCAGGTTATTCTTGCCTCGGATTCTTTGGGTGGACGGCCGATAACTCTTTCCAGCACAATCACGGGGACGGGTTATTCAATCGGTGATTTTGATGCATTAATCCTTCAGGAACTTATTTCAGGAGGAGGCAAAAGTCTGGTATCGCGTGTTGATGAACATCTTGTTCATAGTGGTCGTTCACTTCAAAAAGATGGCAAGCCCATCAATGATTCAGATACTCGTTTGAAATATGTAAAGGAAGCCTGTGACATCATGCAGTCAAAAACACTTCAGCAATTGGCACGTCTTGGAATTATTTCTATGTAAAATAATATTGATACTTCTTGGAAAGAGTGCCATGCCCGGGGGAGGCCCCCCGACAGCATCCGTGCTGGGGTGTACCGCTCCGTGGTATTCGTTTTCCTCTGCGGATGGACCGTCAGGCTGAAACCGCTCCTTCGCTCCCGGGCATGGCAAAATTGATCAAGTGGAAAGTGCATCGATTTTCTTCTGGAAAACGGGCATTTTTTCTGAGACAAACATGTTCCAGGCAGTGGGTTCCCAGAGTTCCACGCACACTGCAGCACCAACGACAATCAAATCTGTTTTGGGCTCGACGGAAAGAAAGCCTCTGAAACCCTCTGGAATCACAAGGCGCCCCCGCTCTGCCACACTGACAACTTTGTGTCGTGTTGAAAGCAGCCTTCCAAGTTCCTGAACTTCTTGGATCCTCTGCGAAAGTTTCCCTGCATGCAATTTGCTGTGAATCAGGTTGACAGCTGAATCGATGTGTGGCCGCCACACATTTTCTGGCCACAACGAGAGGCAACCAGTCTGCTCCTTCGCCAGAATGAGTTGATGGCCTTGAGCATTCAAAATGTCGAGGAACTCGGATGGAATGCCCAATCGAAAGCGTTGATCGAGCGTTCGAACGTACTCGCCAAGAATGAGTTTGGTGGCGGACATTGTCGATGCTCAGTGGGTAGAAGACCATACAAGCCGACCTCCGCAGCCATTTAAGAATCCATTCAATGTGGGCAAAATACCCACGAATTAGCTCTAAAAAAAACTCTTCGGGGCACGAAACCCACGATTATCGTAGGTGTTCTCGGGGATTTAGCAAGACCTACCGTCAGTCGAGCTTTTTCAGCCTTTTTTCTCAGAATTGCACGTGCGTAGATTATCTGCAGTGAGAACACTGGCCGCAATTATTGCAGGGGGCATCCGTCGCCATCTCATCCTTGTAAGCTTTCAATGCCGCTGCTTCTTTGGAGAGTTTGAATTCAGGTCCAGAAGGAAAATACTGGATGTCATCCTGCAAATAATAGGGACTTGGTAGCGTTTGGCCGCCAACATCCACCTGACACCCAGCCATACAAACTACAATCGAAAAGGCCATCGCGGATAGCCACAGAGGAGACAGTCTGCTCAAAAGATGTGTCGAACGAGAATGTTTCATGAGAAGCGTATCGGTTGATCGAGGCCGTAAACTTTGACCAACCCGTAAAATCCGTATCGGGCTTTCCTGTATGGCTTGCCTCCTTAACCATCTTTCACCATTTTCCCACTTCATTATCTTCGGGCGATAAAGATTGTGTCCGTGTACAACACAGAAATGAGTTTTATTCGAATTCGATTTCTTGGATTGAGTCTGTGCACACTGATTTTGCAGTGTTGCATCGGTTTATCCTCGGCCCACGGGCAATTGGGATTCGATCAGGATAGTACAGTTCCTCGTCAAAGCTACGATTTGGCTGAGACGACACTCACACAAGGAAACTATCAGGGAGCACTTCAACTTGCATTAAAAAATTATCAAGGTGCGATGCGATTTGGTGGTCAGCGATGGATTGATTCAATCGCTGCAGCATCACTCGTCGGGGAATGCCACTACGAACTTGGAAATCTTCAAGAAGCTTTTGTTGCGTATGAAGATGCCATGCGTCTAGCGGTGATGTCTGGAGATTGGTTGATGTCCGTCCAGTTTCCAAATCAAAGGCTGCAAGGAAATAGAAAAGCACCTGTTGCAACCTGGGGACGCACTACTCGAAAGGCAATGCCAGCCTCATTTCCAGAGGTTGTCACTATTCGGATCGGGTCAGATGTTGAGCAGGTGCTGAAACAAGGTGGTGTCCTTGCCGGTCCAGTGAATTACCCAATTAGACCTCAGGTCATTATGCGGGCACTCACAATCGCTATTTATAGATATGCTTCCATTATGGGGGATCTAGCTGAAGATCGCATTGTCCTTGAAAACCTTATTCGATGTCTTGAAAAAAGGAGTGCGCCACCAAATCATTACTCTCAGTCATGGGTCAACGTTGCCCTTGGGATGGCGACATGGGCTCAAGGGCGATCTGATGAAGCACTAAAAAAGCTCAAAGCCGGACTTCTTGCAGACAACCAGTTCGATCATGAACTTTCGTCATGGGCACTTTTGGGTCTGGGACGTATAGCGATTGAGTCTGGGAACGACGCCGAGGCGGCGAAGCTTTTCGAGGAAGCCACGTACACAGCTGCGGACTTTGGAGATCCTCGCGCTCTCGAGGAAGCATTTCATTGGGTGAACACTGCCTACCTGGCTGCCGGTTCTCAGGGGACCCCAGCAACTCTGACTGGAGCTGCCACATGGTCGAAAGGAAAACTCCCTATTCTTCATTGTCGGTTGCAGGCCGCGCAGGCGGAACATCTTGTGCTTGCGGGTGATCCTCAATTAGCTTCCAAGATCCTTTCAGGTGTCGATAGAAAGCTCCTTCAAGGTGATTCAGGGCGGGGAGTATGTGGAGCAGAAGTTTTTTATTCGTCTGCATTGGTTGCATATGGCAGTGGAAATACACTCACAGGGGATCATGAGTTACTGCGTTCGATTGAGATCATAAAGCCACGATCGGTTCGTCTCTTTCAAACATTGAAACTTGTAGAATGGACGCAAGCTGCATTAATTTCTGATCGTGAGGCAAATGAAAAGTTTCACAACCTACTGGAGGATCCTGATCCCCGATATTTTACACTGGATCCAGTCGGAACCCTTGCGTCCATCAGTACTCCTCGTCAATTAGCCTATGAAACGTGGATAGCTGTCGCCGTGAATAGGAGCCTTGAAGAAGGGCAAGCAGCTGCTGAAGTCGCTGCACGTGCAAGATGGCTTCAGTCACAGCCGTTGGGTGGTCGTCAGAATGCCATTGAAAAACTTCTTTATTCACATCCGGACACGCTAAGTGAATTAGATGCAGACCGACGTTCATCCATGCTTGCTCGCTACCCTCAGGTAGCTGCAGCTTTGAACCAGATGC
>JBDOMS010000066.1:0-8680 GCA_039831735.1 Pirellulales bacterium | reverse complement strand
CATCGGATGACAACATACAGGGCAGTCTTCGATGTAGTCCTGATGTGACCCTTCTGAGACATCGATGGGAACGACGATCTCTTCTCCGCAGGATTCACACGAGTAGGTTGCCTCAAGATCGATCGACCGTTTGCTTCGAACACTTTTCATGATTGTCAGCCTCCTGGAGCTTTGAAAACAATCGTCAGTCCGTGCCGTCGTACATGGATGATTGTATGCCCGTGAGCGCGTCGTCGGCAAGTTTATATGTGCCGTGAGAAGCAGGGTGCCTATTCACCGAAAAACAAAGTTCACGCATGATTGACGTTAAAAAGTACGTCATTAGGAGTGACATTTGGAAAGCTTGAACATACCAGTATCTTTTTTAGAGGAATATCGAGCATTGAAGTGGCACGCATCGGTTGTTGCCGTATAGCAGAATGTTCCAAAAAGTCTTCCGAGATAAGAACTGCCTGACAGCGTGACCATTGTTTCAGTTTCTTCGACCACCTTGAGTGTTACGGTGTAGTGAAACGGAAAGATCTTAAAGAAGCGGCCACTGAAGCGAACGCGATAGTGCGTGTCATCGCATCTTGTGAATCTGGCCATAAGAGGGCCTTGATGACCAGTAGAGCAACTGATCCAGTTCCCCGACCACGTTCCTGATAAATCTGTAGCAAGCAAGCAGCTGTTCATGCTGCTGCTCGATAATGCAGTACACAAGAGTATGAGTGTGAGTAAGCGAAACATACAGTGGGCCTCCAAAAATTCCTAAGAGCATGAAGCCTGAATGACCATCATGATTCGTGTACACTGGCTTGCAAGTATTGGTTTTCGTGCGTGTCTCATCCCTGCCAGTTTGAATCTCAGTGCCAGAGTTTCTACGTATCAAAGGAAGATAGTATGATAGTGATGCGGTGGGGGCGGGTGCAGACATGGAATCCTTGCGATTTAGGTGGCCCTGCTCTAGCCTCTTGGAAATCGTCGGTGACAAGCACCTCAATCACATCAACGGATGAGACTCCATATGAAACGCGAAGCGATCTTTATTCTTGCAATACTGGCTTTCATTTCATCTCCTGTCGTGGCCGCAGATGACACGTCTCCTGTGCCGGGGGAACAAGTTGAAAGAGTATTTTTGGCCAGCGATGGAGCGGAGGTGGAGTATCTTCTTTATGTGCCGAAGTCATTTGCATCCTCGCAGGCATGGCCAATGGTTTTCTTTCTTCATGGACGAGGAGAAAGCCACGGCCCATTAAGCCTTGTTGCGAAGTGGGGTCCACCTCGTTTTGCTGCCGAAGGGCAGTCGCTGCCGTATGTGCTTGTCTCGCCGCAATGTCCATCAGAAGATTCCTGGAAAACTGACACACAACAGGGTCGGCTTGTCGAACTTCTTGATCACATTACTGAGTCCCTTTCTGTTGATACTGATCAAATCTGTCTTACTGGTCTGAGCATGGGCGGATATGGTACGTGGCGTTTGGCTGCAGATCATCCATCCAGATTCAAGTCGGTTGTACCAATCTGTGGAGGAGGTGATCCAAGTGATGCCGAAGCGCTAAAGGATCTCCCCATTTGGGTGTTTCACGGAGATCGTGACACTGCCGTACCGTTTGAACAATCAGTTGAGATGGTGAAAGCCATACAGCAGGCAGGTAGCTCACGGATACGATTCACGACACTTGAGTTTTTTGGGCATAATTGTTGGTCGGCAGCCTACGCCACGCCCCAACTTTGGGAGTGGATGTTTGACCAATCGAAAAGAAAAAGGGGCCAATCGAAGAAAACGAATGGCTCATGAAAAGTCATGTCACATGTTGAAGGAGTTCGCGTGCTTAAAACATCAATTGGCCAATGTTTCGTACATCTTGTTGTCATGCTCTGCGCGTTTCACGGAGTGGTGAATGCCCACGATCAGAATGATCCGCATGTACACGCTGTACAAGCGGTTGATGTGGCAGACATGTACAGGCCGACAGCCATGCCAGATCGAATTATTTTGACATGGAGTGATGATCCAAAAACAACGCAAGCGGTGACATGGCGAACATCCCCAGTTGTGGAAGTTGCGTATGCAGAATTGGCAGTCGCTGAGGCAGGGCCAACGTTTGCCGAGAAATCGACGCGTCATCGTGCAAAAACAGAATCACTGAGATCAAATCTCAGTGAAGCACATTTTCATAGTGTGGTGTTTGAAAACCTCACGCCACAAACACGCTATGCGTACCGCGTTGGTGATGGGACAAATTGGAGTGAATGGTTTCAGTTTTCAACGGCTGCTGCAGAGCCAGTGCCATTTTCATTTGTTTATTTTGGTGATGCACAAAATAATCTTCGGTCACTCTGGTCACGGGTTATTCGGGAGGCGTATCGAGATGCCCCCAAAGCGGCATTTCTATTGCATGCGGGTGATCTCGTGAATCGGGCAGAATCTGATGCAGAGTGGGGAGAGTGGTTTGGTGCCGGAGCATGGCTCAATGCAATGATGCCAAGCGTGGCTGTTCCAGGAAACCATGAGCAGGTTCGTGACAAAAATAAAAAGAATCGTGTGTCTCATCACTGGAGACCATCGTTTACGTTTCCTGAAAATGGTCCTCCTGGACTTGAAGAGACATGTTATTCGCTCACGTACCAGAACCTTCGGATTATTGCGATGAACAGTAATAGTGAGCTGGAGACACAGGCATCATGGTTGGACGATATCCTGCGGAGCAATACCTCGACATGGACGATTGTGACATTTCATCACCCGATCTTTTCAACAGGGAAAAACAGAGATAATCCAGAGATTCGTCGTCTCTGGAAGCCTGTTTTTGATAAACACCGTGTTGATCTTGTGCTTCAGGGCCATGATCACACCTATGGTCGGACGGGTTTGAAGGTGCCTGATGATGTCGATGTGAAAAATGTAGCGACTGGTGTTCAGGCTATCGATAAACAGCACGGTACGGTTTACGTCGTTTCCGTCAGTGGGCCGAAGATGTATGTGAATTCCCGCCCGCCATTCATGAAGCGGCTTGGAGAAGACACTCAACTCTATCAAGTCATTTCAATCGATGCTGATAGGCTGCGGTTTGAAGCCCGGACTGCCGTTGGTCAACTGTATGATGCGTTTGAACTGCACAAGCAGAAAGGGCAGAATAATACATTGGTAGAAATTGAACCAGCTATGGAACAACGTTTGCGTCCACGTTAACTATCTTCGTGAGACATACCCATGTCACAATATTCTGTCTCACATTTTCTGTGTTCTATACTCTGTGTTTTCGCGGGGCATGCCGCGTCGGTGCTGGGGTCGGACCGCCTCAATGTTGTATTCATCATCGCAGATGATCTTGGGATCATGGATACATCACCGTACAACCCGGAATGTTTTTATGAGACGCCACATATCGAATCATTGGCTCAGTCTGGCATGCGTTTTACCGATGGATATGCCGCATGTCCGGTCTGCTCACCCACACGATCATCAATTTTGACTGGACAATGGCCAGCACGCACCCGCAACACAGACTATTTCGGTGCTCCGAATCAGTTCTTCGGACAACACCTTCCCGATGATTACCAACCTATCCGTGACGGTCAGTTTAGCCGTCATGCACAACGACCACTTTGGCCCGCACCCTATCTGGGACAACTTGCTACCTCTCATACAACGCTTGCTGAAGCCCTCAAAGAAAATGGATACACAACATTTTTTGCAGGGAAATGGCATCTTGGTCCAGAAGGATCCTGGCCCGAGGAGCATGGATTTGATATCAACAAGGGTGGTCATCAGCGAGGAGGACCCTATGGGGGAAAAAAGTATTTTTCACCCTACGGAAACCCACGTCTCAAAGATGGTGCTCCCGGTGAACATCTTCCGTCGCGGCTGGCTGAAGAGACGGTTCGTTTCATCGGTGATAACGCCGACAGGCCCTTTCTTGCCTATCTATCGTTTTACTCTGTCCATACACCGCTCATGGCGCCAAAGGCTCTCGTTAAAAAATATCAAGATCGCAAGAAGCGAGAAAACAGACGAGATGAATTTTTACCTGAACCACCACGTCAAAATCGCATTACTCAAGCACATGCTGTGTATGCTGCGATGGTGGAAGCTATGGATGCAGCAGTGGGTACAGTATTGTCTGCGCTTGAGGAACACGGTGTTGCTGATCACACGTTGGTGATATTCACATCAGACAATGGAGGCCTGTCGACGTCAGAGGGGTCTCCAACATCAAATCTGCCCTTCCGGGCAGGTAAGGGGTGGCTGTATGAGGGTGGTATTCGTGAGCCTGTCCTTGTGCGTTGGCCTGGGGTGACAGAACCGGGAAGTGTGTCAGACAGGGTGATAACGTCGACTGATCACTTCCCAACAATTCTTGAAGCGGCTGGACTCTCGCTATTACCTCGTCAGCATTGTGATGGCGTGTCATATGCTTCAGCGTTACGGGATGCTCATGACCAGGGGCCTCAACGCGCTTTGTTCTGGCACTATCCTCACTGGGGAAACCAGGGTGGTATTCCAGGAGCGGCAGTCCGTTCCGGTGACTGGAAACTCATTGAATGGTTTTGGGGAAAAGAACCGGAACTTTTCAATCTCAATGACGATCCAGGGGAGCAGCAGAATCTGTCAGCTGTATGTCCAGAAAAGCTGAGTGAGCTTCAAGCCATGCTTCAGTCTTTTCGCGAGGAGACTCATGCCATCTTGCCCGCCACGAATCCAGATCCCGAGACACCTTTTCGCACGTGGTAAAGACCTTAGGAAAATTGAAATTCGCTAGAGGTCTTGAGTTTCCTATCAAAGAAACCGGCACATCAAGACATCCACTGGTTGTGTGATACGGTACTAAGTCAGTTCCTGCATGACATCCGTTTTTTCTAGCAAGTAGTGTGGCCTTCCGGTGTGATCCTCAAACTGAGTGAGAGCTGGATCAATACCGAGGTGACGGTAACAGGCTGCGAGCACCTCAGAAAAATGTACAGGCCGATCTGTAATTGAAGCGGCATGGCGATCCGTTGCACCAATCACCTGGCCAGATTTCCATCCCCCGCATGCAAGAAGACCTCCTCCGACCTGAGGCCAATGATCACGTCCGGCTTGAGCGTTAATCTTTGGGGTTCGGCCAAATTCTCCCCAGGCAACGACGGCAACATCATTATCAAGACCACGCATGTGGAGATCTTCGATGAGCGCAGACAATCCCTGATCAAATTGCGGGAGGTGTGTATCCTTCATTCCCTTAAACGTATCGCTGTGGAAGTCCCACCGTCCAAAGTTGAGGGTAACGACTCGTGCGCCTGCTTCCACCAACCGTCGTGCCATGAGAAAATGCTCAAGGTTGCGTGGAGCACCATCCCCGAAGCGATTTGCATCTCCCTTGCCATATCGTTCTCTGACAGACAAGGGTTCTTTTGATATATCGAGGGCTTCAGCCAGTCGGCTACTGGTGAGGATATCAAACGCTGTTTGCTGCAAAGAGTCCATCCCAGCCAGCATTTTGCTAGAGTCGATATCACGACGAATTGTGTCGAGTCGACCAAGAAGATCACGCCTGTCAGAAAGACGTGAGGTTGATTTATCTGCTAGAAGGATGTCTCCGCTTGCTGGTCCACTTGGGCGAAACGCAGCATGTGATACTCCAAGAAATCCCGGGAGCCCCGGTGATCCATATGGGGGGTGTCCGGCATCTGGGGATAATCCAACAAAAGGGGGAACAGAGGAATGAACTGATCCGAAAAGTTTTGATGTGACCGAGCCAAGACTTGGCCAACCACCGGGTGGCTGATTTGGTACAGGCCTGCCGGTATAACAGATGAACGAATCATGACTTCCATTCGGTGACCCGTAGACACTGCGAAGCACAATACATTTATCCATTATTTTAGCCATGCGCGGCATATGCTCACAGATCTGAAGCCCAGGCACACTCGTAGCTATTGGCCGAAACTCACCCCGTATCTCAGCCGGAGCACTCATTTTCATGTCGTACATGTCCTGATGCGCTGGAGCCCCACACATGTAGATCATGATGACTGCTTTATGGCTATTTTTGATGCCTGAAGATTGTTCTGCGCGAAGGATATCGGGAAGGGTGAGTCCACCAACAGAGAGCGTGCCAACCCGAAGCAGGTCACGTCGGGTGAGTCCATCACAGAATCGAGATTGAGTTCCAGCGTGATGACCATTAAGAATCGTCAGCATGATGTGCCCTCCATCGACGTGCCCTGGAACAAGTGTGCGATCAGGCTCCACGTCCAGGTCAACCATTTACGCGGGGAAAACAGCAGAAATTTTAGCATCGTCATCACGGTCTGTCAGCCGATATAATCTTCAGGTATAGTTTCGACTCGAGGTATCGGCCTTCTGAGGAGATGCAATGCTCTCTATTTTGGGCGGACGTCAAAATCTGTGCAGTGGCCCATCACGACGTGACTTTCTTACAATTGGTGGTCTTACGTGTGGAGTAGGGGGGCTTCCCCTTGCGTCGATCCTTCGTGCTGAAGCACTCGATGACCCATCCAGTTCGCGTCGTCATAAGTCGCTGATCAATATTTTCCTTGCCGGTGGTCCTCCGCATCAGGATATGTGGGATTTGAAGCCCGAGGCTCCGAGTGAAATTCGAGGAGAGTTTCGGCCAATATCTACGAATGTTCCAGGTATTGAGATTTGTGAAGTGTTTCAACGTCTCGCGAAGCGAATGGATAAATGTGTCATCATACGGTCTGTTATTGGGTGTGAAGGCGCACATGCTGGCCATCAATGTATGACTGGGTGGCCTCGAAATAGTTTGCAGTCGATTGGTGGTCGACCTTCTCTGGGCTCATCAATGTCGAAACTCAAAGGCCCAGTCGATCCTTCGGTTCCGCCGTTCGTTGGGCTCGCTGCACCAACGCGGCACGCCCCATGGAGTGATGCCGGCTCCGCTGGCTTTCTTGGTCCAGCATTCAGTGCGTTTAAGCCGGATGGGGAAGGGCTTGCGAGCATGACACTCAAGTCATTAACCCTTGAGCGACTTGCTGACCGTCGAAAACTTCTTGCCGGGCTGGACACAATGCGGCGTGACATTGATGGTTCAGGACTTCTTGAAGGCATGGACGCATTTAGTCAGCGTGCGTTTGATGTGCTGACAGGTAGTCGCCTGCTGGAAGCTATGGATTTGACAAAAGAGGCGCCAGAGCTTCTCGAGGCATATGGTGATGGGAAGCCGTATAACTATCAGTTTGATGGGGCCCCAACCTGTAACGAGCACCTCTTGATAGCACGTCGGTTGATTGAGGCAGGCGTGCGTGTTGTCAGTCTGAGTTTTGGTCGCTGGGATTCGCATAGCAACAATTTTGATTTGGTTCGCGACCATGGTGCAAAACTGGATCAGTGTCTTTCGGCGCTAATCGATGATCTTGAAAATCGGGGCATGCTCAACGACGTCACGATTGCTGTCTGGGGTGAATTCGGACGCACCCCGAAAATCAATTCGAAAGCTGGACGTGACCATTGGCCACAGGTCAGTGCTGCGCTCTTGGCGGGTGGAGGTTTGCGGACTGGTCAGATTATTGGATCAACGAACAGACTTGGTGAACATGCAGTTGATCGTCCCGTGCATCTTCAGGAAATCACTGCGACACTCTACCATGCACTTGGTGTCCCTACATCAAGTACCACGCTCGTTGATATGACCGGCCGTCCACAGTATCTCGTTGACCGCGAGCCTATTCGAGAGATTATCTAGCTCAATTTGTCACTTGTGTGATGAACTATTGATTGGGAGAGGGTTCGATTGTGTGTAACGGAGCTGTTGCTGCGGAATTCCAAATACGAATTTTTCCGTCCTGACTCCCTGCTGTTACCGTTTTTCCTGAAATTGCAAGTGATTGAACAAAGTCACCCGGACTTGCAAGTTGGCGGACGGATGCTCCATTTGCAACGTTAAAGATGCGAACGGTCGCATCTCCAGAGGTTGCAACGAATTCGTCACCCTCTCCAATAAACCCAACGTTGGTTACTTCACGGGAGGGCCCCTTAATTGTTCGCTGCTGTTCACCTGTTTGGATGTCCCAGACTTTTACAACCGTATCAGCACCTCCCGTAACAAGTCGTCTGCCGTGCGCCTGCCACGCAACTCCAAGCACATGGCCAGTGTGTCCTTCAAAGGTTCGCTCAGTTGTTCCATCCGTAACGTCGTGTATTTTCGCCAAACGATCAGTACTCCCTGAGGCGAGAAGTTTTCCTGAACGTGAAAAGGCGAGCGAGACAACAGTGTCTGAGTGTGGGTGGACAAGGCAGCGAGTAAGTGACGCATCCGCTACATTCCAGAACTTGATCTCACCACTTCGACTTGCGTGGCCACTTCCTGATGCAATGTGAGTTCCATCTGGAGAAAACGCAAGTGATAGGACTGCATCAACAGGTGGGCCGGAGGGATCATCATCTGTGACTGGCGGAGTGTTTTCACCGCCAATAGTGTGAACAAGCATCCAATTTTCTTTGTGCGTGTAGAGTGCACAGTTTTTCTCACCACCTACAGCAAACCTGTCTTGAGAAAGTGAAAGAATTGATGATGTATGCTTTGGAATCGTACATGTGCGACGAGGCTTTCCGTCCTGTCCTCCGTAGACAGTAAGAAGGCCGGATGCATCACAGGCAAAGAGCAGTGTGCCATCTGCGGAGAATGTGACAGCCATACAAGGCTGGGCGGATATTTTATACTGCGAGTCCATG
>JBDOMS010000202.1:0-2049 GCA_039831735.1 Pirellulales bacterium | reverse complement strand
AAGCTGACAGTCCATTCGCATTCTGCTTTCGTACGTTGGTACGGCACCACGCGCATTGTGTTATGTTGGCATTAGCATTCTGTTCCGGCATTGTGGACGGTGACGATCGTGTGCAAGAAGAAGCCATCGTGTCTTCACAGGAGTGGTCCCGTCGGAGTTTCTGGGAGACGACCAACGGGGATGTTGTCCCCGAGGGATGGAAGTTTCAAGATGGTGAGATTGTGCTTGAAACTCCACGCCATGGCGGGGGAAACATTGTTTCAAAACCGCTCCCTCCGAACTTTGAACTCCAGTGGGAATGGAAGATAGAGACACGTGTAAACAGTGGGCTCAAGTATCGCGTTCGACGATTTGGAAAATCACAGTTCAATAATAGTTACGTTGGACTCGAATATCAGATTATTGATAGCAAGCCAACCGATACGTCACTCGGTTCGACTGCCGCATTGTATGGGATGGAGCCACCAGCTAAAGAAAAGTCACTTCATCCACCTGGTGAATGGAATACATCAAAAATCATCGCTGTTGGAAATCATGTGGAGCACTATCTCAATGGTGACCTTGTGACGGAAGCCATTACATCGGGCCCTGAGTGGGATACCAAAGTAGCACTCAGCAAATTTCACGGATGCCTCGGATTCGGAAGCCCAAAAGCTGGTGACCGATTTATGTTGACAGACCATGGAGGACGTGTCAGCTATCGCAATTTTGTTTTTCACGCCAAGGATGAACCGTCAGAAAAACCTCCTCATCTTTCCGGGCCTTTCCTTGCCAACGGCAGCCGAAATGGTTGGGTCGACTCCAGCAGTATTGTTATCTGGACACGTACAACGAAACATCCGGAGATGAACCTTTCAGGGAAATCATTTATATCCATTTCAACGAAAGATGCACAGACGTTTTCGAAGCAAAAAGATGAATCGTTACTTCTTCGTAAGCAACTACCAGATGGTGCATCTCTTGATGAGATGTTTGGGGCATGCCCTGGAGCCGTAGGGCGTGTTCGTCTTTCATTTTTTCCTACGGGACGACCTAACAGAATCAAGCATCTGTCGTGGATACAAACATCGCCTGATCATGACTATACAGCTCAGTGGCGGCTCAATGATTTGAAACCAAATACGACCTACAACACTATCATTGAGGCACAAACGGAATTCGGACAAGCTGCATCTGTTACATGCGGTTCCTTTCACACAGCACCTGCAAAGAACACTACAGTTCCACTCACATTCTGCATTACAACCTGCCATGATTTTATCCGTAGAGATGATGACTTAAATGGCCATAAAATATACACAGCCATGAAACGTCTGAATCCCCACTTTGTCGTGCACGCTGGGGACATCGAGTACTACGACAAACCAGATCCATGGGCACTTACGCTCGACCTTATGCGATTCAAATGGGGACGAATCTTTGCGCTTCCAAACAATAGGGATTTTTATAGTCATACGTCGACGTATTTTATCAAGGATGACCACGACACGCTCTGCAATGATTCATGGCCTGGCCAAACCTATGGATCTGTGTCTTTTGCAGAAGGTGTTCATTTATTTAATGATGAGCAGTTTCCGTCACGTGATCCGCGATATGCCCATATTCGCTGGGGACATGACGTTGAAATATGGCTCCTCGAAGGACGTGATTATCGAAGCCCCAATACCATGCCCGATGGCCCCGAAAAATCAATCCTTGGGAAAACGCAGAAGCAATGGTTCATTGACACAATTCAAAAGTCAGACGCGGCGTTCAAGTTAGTCTTTAGCCCCACACCTCTTGTCGGCCCCGATAGAGAAAATAAAAAAGATAATCACGCAAATCCCGTGTTTGCATGGGAAGGGAACGAACTACGCGATGTTCTTTCAAGCATATCTGGGGCGATCGTTTTCTGTGGAGATCGTCATTGGCAATATGCATCAAGGGAAGCCAAAACTGGTCTTTGGGAATTTGGGTGTGGCCCAGGTAGTGAGAAGCACCAACTTGGATGGAAAAAGGGGGACGTTCGTCCAGACCATCACTTCCTCAGAGTGGCCGGAGGCTTTCTGA
>JBDOMS010000364.1:1096-8691 GCA_039831735.1 Pirellulales bacterium | reverse complement strand
TTTCGACACTGGATGCTGGAAGCGTACTTGTTATTTTTTTAGTCACAGGCATTGCTTCGGCGATCAACTCAGTTGCTGGAGGCGGCACGATCCTGACCTTCCCAATGCTCAATGCCATACTTCCAGAGACGCCATCACGAATGATAGTTGCAAATGCTACGAGTACGGTTGGCTTGTGGCCTGGTGCAATCGCAGCAGCTTGGGCATACAAGGGAGAGCGAGTGCATCAGCCGTCTTGGGCGAGTTGGCTTTTTATTCCAAGTGTCCTAGGTGCTGTCGTTGGCGCTATCCTTGTCTTATGGTTGCCAAATACGTGGTTCTCTGCATTTGTGCCATGGCTTATTCTCTTCTCAGCAATTCTTTTTACAGTTCATCCATGGATCACAAACTTGGCAAAGCCCAAAGCTCTATTGAGTATGCGGAATCATCCCCCGTCAATTGTCAAGGCATGCTTCTTGCAGTTCTTTGTTGCATTGTATGGAGGGTACTTTGGAGCCGGCATTGGTATTCTTATGCTTGCAATGTTGAGTATGTTGAAACTCGGAGATATTCATCGACTGAATGCAGTGAAAAATGTCTTAGCCATGATTGTGAATGGTGCGGCTGCTACGCTTTTTATTTTGGGTTCGCTGTTTGGTCAATCCAAGATTGCTTGGGGGCATGCAACGGTGATGGCACTTGGTGCTGTCGCTGGAGGACTTTTCGGGGCGCATGTCGCGCGGCGAATGCCGGCTCAAGTCGTGCGTAAAATTGTAGCTATGATCGGATTCATCTTAGCGGGCTATTATTTTCTAAAGTAACGCCTACCGTTTGATGTTTTGGAAAAAAGACATGTTTGTGACAACCAATGCCTTGGCAAAAAAATATGGTCCATCCGTTGCCCTTGAAGCGTGTTCTCTTCATGTCAGTCAAGGTGAAGTCTTTGGACTTCTGGGGCACAATGGAGCCGGAAAAACAACTCTTCTTCGTTTGTTGCTCGGTTACATTGCCCCTTCTGCCGGTGTAGCTTGCGTCGATGGTCTTGATTGCAGCACACAGTCACTGGCTGTTCGATCTCGTACAGCCTATCTTCCGGGAGAATCCCGACTGTTTCGTCGCATGAAAGGTCACGTTGTTTTGGATTTCTTTTCGGGGCTTCGGAAAGAGTGTTGTCGTCTTCGAGCGAATCGAATAGCAGATCGATTAGAACTTGACTGTAATCGCCAAGTAGCTCGAATGAGTACTGGTATGCGCCAGAAGTTAGCATTAGCAATCGTACTATCTACAGACGTCCCGCTGGTTATTTTGGATGAACCAACAGCAAATTTAGATCCAACGGCGAGATCTGAGGTGCTCAAAATGGTTGAGGAGTCACGTTCTGCGGGGCGTACAGTGATTTTTTCGTCTCATGTGCTTTCGGAAGTGGAGTCCACATGTGACCGCGTTGTGATTCTTCGTTCAGGGAATGTGGTTCATGAGCAATCCATAGAATCAATAAAACGAAGCCATCGTATTACAGCTCGTCTAGTAGGTCCTATGGGCAAGTTGCCAACTCACTTAGAGGATGTTGTTGCAATTCGCTCCGCCAAGGCAGTTGATGATGTTTCTCAGGTCACGATTGAGTCGAGTGGTTCACTCAAAGAGATGTTAGGTTGGCTTGCGGAGCTACCTCTTGAAGAAGTGCATATTGAGCCGGTTGGCTTATCTTCCATATATGAGCAGTATACGTAGGAAAGTAAAGAGTTAAGCAGTGATGTGGAATTACGCGGTGTGGAAAAAAACGTGGGGTGATCAAAGGGTATTGATGCTTTCTTTTGCTGCATTATGGAGTGTTTTTCCTTGGATCTATATTTGGTTGTCTGCCCAAATACCGATGCCAGCATTTCATGATGTTCTTTTACGTGCGATTCCAGAAGACTGGCAAAAACTTTCTGGTGTTCCTTTTTCTGAAGTTGCAACGCATGCTGGGCGTGTTGCACTAGCATTTGTGGATCCTGTTGTGGTGCTTGCCGCTACCGTGTGGGGAATTACTCGTGGCAGTGATGCAGTTTCAGGCCAGATCGAAAAAGGTACTATGGAAATGTTACTCGCACAGCCAGTGAGTCGTCGGATGATATTTACGACTCAAGCCCTTGCGACAGTACTCGGTGCTGCTGTTCTCGCAACAGTTTTGCTCGTGTCAGTCTGCACAGCCGTTTCCTACGGTCCATGGGCGGGAAAAGTTGAGCCATTTCGATTTATTCCCCCCGTTCTCAATGTTTTTGGCCTTATGGTGTGTATGAGTGGCATTACTGCGTGCGTTTCGGCAGCCGATACGTATCGTTGGAGAACCATTGGCATAGTTTGTGGATTTTATGTTTTTTCAATTCTTACTAAGTTGGTGGGTCGAATGAGCGGGACGTTTAGTTGGCTGGCATATTTTTCTGTTCTGAATGCCTACGAGCCTCAGAGGCTTGTAAGCGGTTCTCCAGAAGTTTGGCAAACTCTTCTGCTCTACGATGGAGTTTTGGTTGGAGTAGGAATTTTTGGATTTATTACAGGTGCCTTTATCTTTACGCGACGTGACCTGCCGGCTCCACTTTAGGCCATTTTTCAGCAGTTGCTTTGATGTCGGTTTTTCTGGAGTTTTTTCCTATCATTATAAAAATAACTTCCAGAGGTTTTTATGAGAAAAACAATTCATATGCTCGTAGCGTTCCTTGTTGTCTTTACCAGCTTTAGGATTCTTGCTGAAGAACCCCTTGGTCAACTGGATTTAGATTTGGCAATAGAGGCAAAACTTGCTGCAGATAGTCTGGACGATTATGCCAATGTCATTGACCTATGCCGTCGAGCTATTGATAAAGGGCTCACAAAAAACTCTCAGGAGTTTGCAGATGCGCTTTATACAGGCACGCTTATGGACCGTGCTGGAATGATCGTCGATGCAATTTTCAACGCAGATGTTCCGGATCCTCAGTGGCCCAGAATGCGATCATTTGCGATGCGGGATCTGAATGAGGTTATGCGCCGTGACCCAATGCTCGGTGAGGCTCATCTTCTGATAGCGAGGCTTGAAGCGTTACCGGGTGGCAACCATGATCGGGCAAAAAAAGAGGCCGAAAAGGCGTATCAACTGCTTCAGGAGAATAAGCTTTCTGCTTGTCGTGCGCAACTAGTGTTAGGAGGTTTAGAAGAAGATCAAGAAAAAAAAGGAAAGTCGTATGATAAAGCTGTCGAGCTAGCCCCGAGAAATGTTGAGGCTCGTCGCACTCGAGGTTTTTTCCTTTTGGTAAACGAGCGTTTTGCTGAAGCTCGTGCAGATTTACAAGTTGCTTTAGAAGAAAATCCTGACGACGGTAGTGTTTACGAGGCCATAGGCATGGCATACCTCATGGAAGAAAAACTGGATGAGGCAGAGGAAGCGTTTGATAAGGCATTAGAGATCAATCCGCAAGCTCCAACTGCTCTTTTACAGCGTGCAAGAGTCTTGGCGCTTCGTGGGGAACGCCCAGAGGCTTTAGCAGACCTTGACAAAGCATTGGAATTGAAGCCTGACGAGGCTATCCCGCTTATTCTTAGAGCACGGATCCTTCAGCAAGCAAATCAAAGTGATAAGGCGCTTGCTGATTTGGAGAAAGTTCTCTTGAGGCAGCCCAATCACCCAGCGGCATTAGAATTGAGAGGCCTCATTGCTGCTGATAATCGTGATTATGTAATGGCGATAAGAGATTTTCGTCGATTGCGCGACCGGAACGAAAATAATGCACTTGTGCATGGACAATTAGGAATGCTTCATTTAGCTGCCAAGCAGCCGAGAGCAGCAATTCAAGAATTTACGCGAGCTCTTGAAATCGATCCAGGACAGTTTGGCAGTTGGCGGGGGCGTAGTGATGCTGAAATCTCTATCGGTGAGCATGAGAAGGCAAAAAGTGATCTCGAAAAAGCACTTGCGATAAATCCGGAAGATGACGGTGTGCTCAATAACCTTGCTTGGTTACTTGCCACATCTCCAGAGGACAACTTACGTGATGGTAAACGAGCCATCACGTTGGCAACCAAAGCCTGCGAGGTCACTGAGTGGAAAGAGGCCCATGTCATCAGTACTCTTGCGGCAGGATATGCAGAAACAGGTGATTTTGATTCGGCGAAACGATTTAGTCAGCAAGCGATTGAGGCAGGTTCAGATGTCGAAGAAGTGAAAAAGCAGCTTGAGAAAGAATTGGAAAGTTATCAAAAAGGCCAGCCTTGGCGGGAAAAACAGTCTTTGAAAGAAGCGGAGATCAAAGGACTTGTGCGAGAATCAGTGAATATAGAAGATGACCAAGCATCCAAGAAACCCATCTCGAACAATGGTTCAAAAACAAAGAAGGCTTCTAATGCACCACGCCGTCCTTTCTGAGCCTGGTCGTTACTTTCATGTTTTTTTTTAGAAAGCATTCATTAAAAAATGGATCTGCAGTACATTGTTTCAGCATGTGATTTTTTGTTGCTGTGGCCACCTTGGAAATGAGTCGACCAGTATCCCGGTGATGTCATGCCCGTGTTTTCTCTCTTAGACACTCCCTGGTCCTCAACTACCGAGTGAAATGCTACCGAATCTCAATGATGCGCCGATTGAAGACCGATTGGCTTTTGTAATATCTGCGGTAGCGAAAGAATTTCCTGATCAAGTTGCTATTGTCAATAACGCAGGTTCGGAATCGAGATGTGAAGTGACGTATGCATTACTTGCATCCATGCTTGAGCGACTGGAGCAGTCATTGGATGAACACCGTCCTGTAGGGATAATTGCAAGAGGGAATCGGCTGGAGTCGCTTATTGCTGTTGCTGCAGCCTGTGGAAGACAGCACATACCAGTGGCATTTTTGGCTGAAGATGCTCGAGATCTTGTTGGTGAACTTAGGGAGTGGGTGTCTTTAGATGATACCCTTGAGCTACCACATGCATCGGAATTGAGCCTTCATAGTGCTTTCGAACCAGTTCCATCCAATATTATTGTTGCAACATCTGGGACAAGTGGTCCTCCAAGATTAGTGGAACATTCCTGGGATTCTCTGCTCGCATCGGCTCGACTTGCTGAGCAGTGGCATGCTTTGGGTTGGTTTCTGTTTTACGATGCTACGCGATGGGCTGGTATTCAAGTATGGCTACAATCGGTCCTCACCGGAGGTCGAGTGGTTGTACCTCATTCACGAGACCCAAATGTGGCACTGCGGGCAATAATTGAAGAAAAGATATCTATTCTCCCTGGGACGCCCGGTTTCCTAAGGAAGCTTATTTCTGTGAGTGATCAACATCTGTTAGCAGATGCAAAGATCTCTAGAATTACATTAGGTGGTGAAGCCGCTGATGAATTATTGCTGACACAGCTTCAGCAGGTATTTCCTTCTGCAAAGCTATCCCATGTTTATGCAACAACTGAATTAGGAGAAGTTTTTAGAGTCAATGATGGTCGTCCTGGTTTCCCGGCAAAATGGCTCGGGCACTCATTGCCAAGTGGTGGTCGATTGTCCTGTCGACGTGATGGTGAATTGTTGGTGCAGTTGTCCCGGGATTCTGCTGAGGTAGGGACAGGAGACCTGATTGAGCGGGTTGGTGATCGATTTGTATTTTCTGGAAGGCGTAGCGATATCATTCTTGTAGGTGATCTTAAGGTTTTTCCAGATCAGATTGAACAAGTATTGAGAGGCGTGCCTGGAGTTGTTGATGCTCGTGCCTATGGGTTGCCAAGTGCCCTTACAGGAGAAATAGTGGCAGCAGAGATAGTATTAGCAGATTCACTTCACACGCGAACGCCAGAGACAGTGAGAGCAGATGCTTTGATTGCATGCCAGCAGTCTCTTGAGCAATATGCGATACCAAAAATTCTTGATATTGTGAAATCGATTACGACGAATACTGCCGGGAAAACCACACGGCGTCGAAGTATCTAGAATCCATGCTCAATCAAAAGGACTATCGCTTGGTGTGTCTGTTGTGGGCTTGCCATTCGGATCATTGGGTTGATTGGGGTCTGATTCTGAGGGTTCTCCAGGCGATTCAGTCGGAATCGCTTCAGCAGCCCTCGCTTCGATGCCTTCCGGGTCGAGCTCATCGAGACTATCCAAAAGGGAGTAACCATAGGGTTCTTCACTGATGATAAGCCCTTCGTCTTTCAGTTTTTGGCCGAGTTCTTGCGCTTTTACTCTATCACCGTCCTTCAGAAGTGACACAAGGCCACCCCTATTGGAGTCAGGCAGAACAGCGTTACCAAGTGCATAAAGCCGCCATGCTGCACGACGGCAGGTGTCTATACTGAGGCCATCCTCTGCTGGCGTTCCTGCAAAACCTTCAGAGCCATACATTCCTTCACCTGAGTCTCCATACACATCAGAGTCATCTTCATAGCCCCCATCATCACCCCCCTCATAACCTCCCATGGACCCTATAAAGCCTATGGATGCTCCTGAAGATGAAAGTGACTCCATTTCCAATTTTGTATTTGCCTCGATGCGATCGTTATCAAGTGAAGAAATTGCAAGCTTTCGAATTGAAGCCATAACGTCGTTTGGGTTCATTTGAGAGTCCTGTGCAATGCATTTGCCAAGCGCGATGGCGGCTCTCACACGCGTATCGAATGACCAGGATTCATCATTGACAACTGACACCAGCAATTTTTCCATTTCAGGTGTCGAAGCACTTGCAGCAACCGCTGCTAGCTTAAGCCCTCGAGATGCAAGCCAATCGGCTGTTTTTGGACGTGATTGAACAGAATCTTTTGGATTTTCAGTTCCACTTTCAGGCAAAAGTGAGGGGAGAGTGGCTACCACAGCACTGTAGATCGCAGAAAGTTGTTCACCCGAAAGTCTTGATGCAGAGGATAGATGCTTCGACATTCCAGTTACCGCAGTAATACGAACTGCTGGATCCAGTGATGTGTCTTGAGCAAGACTTGCAAGAGAATCAAGAGCGGGAGCCCAAGGCGTTCGTGATGGACTTGTCATTTCACTGATAAACAGAACGGCGTTAACTCGTTCAAAAATATCTCGACTGGAGTCACGAGCGACAGCATCCAAAGCATCTCGGAAGTACATACTGACCTCTTCAAAAGCTGCACCCGGGCTAGAGATCGACATAAGGATTCTGTCACGAACCTTTTTGCGAACACTATCAAGAATCCCAAAATTATTTTCGTTACCAAATTGAGGAAGAATGACTTCAGAGACAAAGGTTTTGTCATCGTTATCAAAAGATCCATTCGCTTTGAGAGAAGTCACCAGATCTCGGAACAGCTGCGAACTTTCAACCTTGGACCAATTTTCAAAAGAGTTTTCTTGTTGCCCCAGGAGTGGCCCTGTACAGCACAAGCAGATGCTTGCAATTGCTATGAATTGCCTAATACCTGAAAGGAAAAGGACGCTGGAAAACAAAGAGTATTTTTTATGATTCATAGATTGTGCTCACGAAAATAGCATAGGCGATTAGCGGCTAATTAGTCACCACCTTCCATGGCTCCTGAACTGTCGTAGTATTCATCATATCCATCCATCATTTCTGGCTGACTTGCAACTCCCCGAAGTTCAGGTGGCAACGTTGACATGTAAAGGCCAAAACGTTTTTCTGAGTCAGTAGGACTGGTAATCCTTAAGTCTCCG
>JBDOMS010000364.1:0-1086 GCA_039831735.1 Pirellulales bacterium | reverse complement strand
TTCTTGACCTTCGAGTCTGCATTGGTAACTGTGGATTTTGTGCGACATCAGCAACCATTTGCTGTCCCATAAAATCAATAAAGAATCCAACGGGAATGGTTAGGATCTCTGGCTTTTTTTTGCGAGGTGGACCTTTTGAGCCTCGCGGGCTCCGTTCATCTTCTTCGGGCTCCAAAACTTTTTGCACTAATATCATATTGCCCGGAATGACAAGGCTACTGTGAAGCGCGTAGTTCCCTGTTTTTTCATGCGGCAAAAGCACAAGAACTTCTGCCTTGTCACGACCAAGCGCAGACTTCACCGCTTTATTTTCCGGCAGTGTACGAGCAAGAACATCCGTTGGCCCAGGAATTGTGATCGGAGATGTCTCATTGCTGTGACCCGAAGGAAGTTTTGTTGCAGTTGCTAAATCAGCTGTCAGGAGATGTTGAGCAGGTACCTTGTAATTTGGATTCCATAGTGAAACCCGGACGCGATATTTATATGAACGACCAAACTTGACGTCGGTATCAACAAATCGAAACAACTTGAATTCAATCAGGGAGGCTGGATCAAACGCTCCTTCCTCACCCATCATGCCATAGTCAGATTCCATCCCATAGTCGTCACCATAGTCATCACCTGCTTGTAGAGGGTTCTCGAAAGGCAACGCTGGTCCACCTGAGCCTGTGAGGCCAGATCCATCGTCCATATAGGACTCTCCCATGCTCAACCCAGAGCTCAGGCCAAAACCTTGTTGCTCCTGCCCCGCATTTATCATCGCTTCCTGCTCGACACGCAAACGTTCCCACTCTTCCAATGCCCATGGATGAAAAGCCTCCATCCCCCAAGACTCCAACGCAAGCTGAGGGAGCGGCCAGGCATAGCGAACATTTCCAAGAGCGGGTTGTTGTTCGGGGGCAAGAAAGAAGTTGGCTGGTAAAGAATCAGGTTGTATCCCCGCCCATGTCTTTTCAGCTGAATCCATCGCTGTTTTTGGATTGATTCGTTGCCATTTGTCAGAATCACCATTTGTGACATCTACTCTTTCAACCAAAAAATCAGACCACAGTGGAATATCACGACGAGCATCCTGAAAACTGGCAT
>JBDOMS010000499.1:0-2050 GCA_039831735.1 Pirellulales bacterium | reverse complement strand
ATAACTTTGCGTAGAACAAAAAGTATGCAAACAACGATTGCGGAGACAAATCTGGGAATTGGAAAACTCTTTCGAGGTAAAGTAAGAGACTGCTATCGATTTGAAGATGCTTCGCACGGAGATGTGCTCCTCATCGTAAGCACGGATCGAATAAGTGCTTTCGACTGGGTTTTGCCAACTCCTATTCCTGATAAAGGAAAGGTGCTCACGGGCATTTCGGCTTTTTGGTTTAAATGGTTGGCTAATAGTCATGAGCCTCTTAAGCATCATCTCATTACAACCAATGTTGATGATATGAACTTACCAACATCGATTGATCGTGAACCTCTTCGGGGGCGATCGATGCTTGTTCGAGCGAGTGAAGTGGTTCCATTTGAATGTGTTGTACGTGGCTCACTCGCTGGTTCTGGTTTATTGGAATACCAAAGAACTGGAGAAATATGTGGAGAACGGTTGCCATCAGGGCTTCGGGCGGGAGATCGGTTACCTCATCCAATTTTTACACCAGCCACAAAAGCAGAGAACGGACATGACGAAAATGTTTCTTTTGCAACCATGTCGGCCGCTCTTGGGACGGACCTAGCCCGCACACTAAGAGAACAAAGTATTGCATTATTTATTCGTGGTGCGGAATATGCGTCAGACCATGGAATCGTCGTAGCTGATACCAAATTTGAATGGGGATTAGCCCCTGACGGTAATATTTTGCTTGTTGATGAAATCTTGACTCCTGACAGTTCTCGTTTTTGGCCATCGTCCGCTGTTGGGCGAGGTGAGGTACCTGACTCTTTTGATAAACAGTTTGTACGGGATTGGTTGGAGTCAAGTGGATGGGATAAGAAGAGCCCGCCCCCTGCCCTTCCAGATGACATCGTATCGAAGACGCAGGAGAAATATCTTGAGGCCTATTCTGTATTGACTGGCGAAAAACTCTAAATACATGGTCTTAACTGCCCTAGGGATCGAACGTTTTCCAAACTAAACTCTACAGACAACTTTTTTACTTCCTTTTAGATATTTTGACATGCTTCGATACTGGACTGCTGGCGAATCCCATGGCCCTGCTCTCATCGCTCTCGTAGATGGTTTTCCAGCGGGTCTTTCAGTTGACACTGATGCCATCAATGAAGAACTCCGGCGACGCCAAGGGGGGCATGGGCGTGGCGGACGGCAACGTATCGAGACAGATTCGGTCACGGTTTTGTCAGGGTTGTGGCGCGGGGTCACTCTTGGTAGCCCCATAGCGTTAGAGGTTCTCAATCGCGATGCCAAACTTGAACGCCTGGAGGATGTTGATCGCCCTCGTCCAGGTCATGCTGATTTGGCTGGTAGTCTAAAGCACCTTGGAGGCGTCCGAGCTGTTCTTGAGCGAGCCAGTGCTCGTGAAACGGCGGCCCGCGTAGCTGCGGGTGCTCTTGCTCGTCAGTTGCTTGCTCGGTTTGGTGTTGAGGTTGCGGGCTGGGTCAGGGAACTTGGTGGCATGGACATTGGCAGCCCTGAGGCTGTGCTCAAATCATGTTCACCCTCAGAGTTGCGATCTATTCGTGATTCGAGTGCAGTCTACTCATTAATGCCAGGTCATGATAATGATGTGACAGCATTCATCGATAAGGTAGGAAAAGAAGGTGACACGCTCGGCGGGGTCGTTGAAACGCAGGTCTTTGGCCTCCCCATCGGCCTTGGTACGCATTCGCAATGGGATCGTAAACTCGATGGCAAAATAGCGCAGGCAGTGATGGCAGTACAGGCCATAAAGGGTGTTGAAATTGGAATGGGTTTTGAGGCTGCTCGTCGACGCGGTTCTGAGGTGCATGATGCCATCCATTATGAAGCTGAGAAACGCCAGACATCGACTCTGGGGTTCAGTCGACCAACCAACAACGCCGGGGGTCTTGAGGCAGGCATGACAAATGGGCAGCCTTTAGTGGTGAAAGCGGCAATGAAGCCAATTAGTACACTTCGAAAGCCTTTGGCGTCAGTGAATCTACGCACGAAGGAATCTGAGGATGCAGCCTATGAGCGGAGTGACGTTTGTGCGGTCAGTGCCTGC
>JBDOMS010000348.1:0-2052 GCA_039831735.1 Pirellulales bacterium | reverse complement strand
AGGCAGAATCAGAACCTAATTTTTTTCGTTGTTTTTACGTTGGTCAAGTCTGGTCATCGTTGGTCATCGTTGGGCAATCCACCAACAAAACAACCACACTTGTTCTGTAACATCCACAGTTGCCCAAACCCTACAAGAGTTGACGGCCCAGAAATGGCCCAGTGAGAGTAACAGGTTACCCCATACCTTACTACGTGGGCTCGATACAGCTGAACCATCGGCAGGGAACGATCCGTGGCTAGGGGTTCGTCCTCACCACCGATCGCACTGCCTCAGCCAGCATTGACTCAAGTCCTTCTGTTCCTTCTGGGTGTGGGCTAATCGACATGACACGGCCTTTTCCATAGCGCCCATAAACAATCGCTGGCGTATCTCGCATCGTATCCTTTTGAGGGGGATACCGTACGATCTCTGATCTGAACCAGGCTAGCACCCGGTATGGCTTCAGTCCGGGAAACAACCGTGGCGAAACAATTGGACCATTTTGATACCGAACGCTTACGGTTTGAGGAATATCTGGAAAAAACACTTGACCTTCGTTTGTCAGTTCAATCGTTTGGCTGCTCGCCGGCCCCCGGTACCACATCTGTTTTGGGCCAAGCCCCTCAACATGCTGTGATCCGGTGAAAACATGGGTGTCAATCAAATTCAATGACCAAGGATAGTGCGATGAGCATAGGAATGCTCCAGCACACACACCAACATACCCCCCTCCCTCTTGAACAAATCGTTGCACAGCTTCAGCCCCAACGGCACCGATTGCAGCCGCCTCTTTGGAACCACTACCACCACCAAAGACGACAGCATCAAATTGGGCAAGGACTTCCGATCGCATCTCGGCAGCGCCGAGATGGACGACTGTCATGTCGTCTGCCGTGTCAAATACATGTGTTAGATTTGTCACTCCTCGACTTGACCCGCCTTCATCGTCATACAACGCAACGCACAGATGCCGATCACGCGTCTCTCTCGATGGTGTCAACACGTCAACATAATCTGACGTAATCATGCCAATATGGTTGAGTGCTACGTTCATCATCGTGCGGTGCTGACGCGTTCGAACTGGAAGTCGCTGGAACTGAAAGGTCGTCTCGAGCGTCATTCCCTTTGCACCCAATGCATGAATTGCCGCACTTGCCAAGGTAGTCTTCTTGGGACCTCTACCCCGTAAGACAAAACGACGGTCTTGATCAGTGACCGTGCTGTTCACGGCAGCAAGCATCTGTTCCACAAGTGGTCCAACAGTCTGGGTTTGATCAAAAATGATGCTTGAACCGACAGACTTGTCTTTTCCTGGCTTTGGCTGATGGGAAATATTGAACTCATACCCTTCATGAAGATCAAAGATCCAGTCAGGCCGCTGCAGGGCAAGAAGTTCCCAAAGCACAGTTGCGATAGCACCGCGAGGCTGGTCTTCTCTGGCGGATGGAAAATTTCGGTTGAGATCCTCTTGTCCTTTTGGTGCATGAGGAATCCGCCTTTGATTGAGTTCCAGTGCTGCAGTATTTACACGTGGCACCACAATCAGTTTGCCACGTTCAATCGGCCAATGACGAATCTGTTCAGCTGCACGTGCGCCCGAAGGTTCATTGCCGTGAATACCACCAGTGACCGCGACTATTGGTCCATCCACATCGGAATCAATAATGTAGTAGGGCGTCTCCCACGCTTCCCCCTGGCCTAACTGCCCAACAATGGGCTCAACCGCAGAACTAGATGCCGAAAACCCACAGGCCATCACCAGGATCAGGACACAGACGACCATTCTCTGGTGGACGTAACGGAAATGATCACAGCCCATACACACTAATCTGAAGTTCATAAATCCTGACCATTCGTTGTGGCAAAAAGCTCAGCCTCAATATTGGCAAATAGCTTAAATTCAAGCGGTGTCTGGGTTCACTGAATTACAGAGCGATGGCCCAGAACCGGCCCAATTTTGGGCCAATGTTCGTAAACCCATATAAAATAAGGCTAACTAATACCCCCGGCAGGCTTCTCACCTCTCAAAACACGGAGAAAAGTTTATTGGGCAACAGTGGGCAACAAAAG
>JBDOMS010000078.1:0-2052 GCA_039831735.1 Pirellulales bacterium | reverse complement strand
CCTTTGTGACGTCAAAAGAAAAACTCAGTCCTGGTCAGCACCAGGTTCGTATGGAGTTTGCTTACGAAGGTGAGGGGCTTGGCAAGGGAGGCACCGTAAGTCTGTTTGTGGACGGTGATGAGGTTGCCCAAGGCAAAGTTGAAGCGACCCTCTCTAATATCTTTTCAGCCGATGATGGTTTGGATGTCGGTGAAGATTCGGGTGCTCCTGTTTCGCCCGACTATGGTCCTGTCGGTAATCACTTCAATGGTGAAGTAAAAGGCGTTCAACTTTCTATTGCAGAGGGGGAAAACGAGGGCCAGGTTGTTGATCCGAAGGACGCAGTACGTGCAATGTTCGGAAGGCAGTAACCCAAATGAATAGAGAAAAGGAGCTGTTTTTAATGTCTCTGCGATTTATTTTGTGCTCTCTGATATTCATGTCCGTCGCGCAGGCAGAAGACGCCTTGCCGTCATGGGCTGATACCTCACCAAAACAAGCGATACTTGATTTTGTCGAGAGAGTCAGTGCGCCCAATGGAAAAGATTTTGTTCCAGAACAAAGTCGTCTTGCTGTTTTTGATAATGATGGAACGCTCTGGCCAGAATGCCCAATGCCTTTTCAGATTGCCTTTGTGCTTGATGAAGTAAAGCGGTTGGCTGCTGAGCAACCTGAACTTGCAAAAGACCCGATGGTTGAGGCAGCGATCAAAGGAGATTTCGAGTCGCTATTTGCCGGTGAGAAACATGATGGCTTTATGAAGATCATGGCACTGACCCATTCTGGGATGACAAGCGATGAGTTTTCGAGGCGTGTCAAATCATGGTTTTCAGCAGCGAAATATCCACCACTTGGCACATCGTATGGGGAAGCAACATACCAGCCTATGCAAGAAGTGTTTGATCTTCTTCGTTCGAAGGGGTTTCAGATTGCTATCGTTTCTGGTGGTGGTGTCGACTTCATGAGGCAGTTCTCTGAAGATGTCTATGGTGTATCACCCGAATGGGTTCTCGGTTCAAGTGCAGATGTGGTGTTTGAACTAAAGGATGACGTACCAACGTTTGTGAAACAGGCGTCAAACCTCTACATCAATGATAAAGTTGGGAAGTCTGTACGGATTTATCAACAGCTTGGGAGACGCCCCATTGCATGCTTTGGGAATTCAGATGGTGATCAATCAATGCTTGAATACACAACGATTGACAATCCGTATAAAAGTCTTGGTGTGATTATTCACCATACAGACGGAGTCCGTGAATGTGAGTACGATAAGAAGCCACCTCTTAGTGGTAAACTGATAACTGCTCTCGAAGAGGCTCCAAAGCGAGGCTGGGTTGTCGTTGACATGAAGAATGATTGGAACACGGTGTTTGCCAGTCAAAAAGATTGAGAACATAGCTATAAATGCGGAGAGATAGTTAGAAATGAAGATATACACGTGGGTAGGAACGGTTCTTGTCGCTTTTATTATTGCAATGGTTTGTCAGCCAGTTGATCTATTCGCTCGTCCTGGTGGTGGGCGTCCTTCTGGTGGTGCAAGGCCCTCGGGGGGAGCTCGACCTAGTGCACCTAGTAGGCCGTCGCCCTCTGCGCGACCCGCACCGAGTCGGCCCTCACCCTCTGCGAGGCCCGCACCGAGTCGTCCTTCGCCATCTGCCAAGCCGGGAGCAGGATCGCGGCCATCACCAAGCGGTGATATACGGAAAAATCTTCCGTCAAAGCCAACAGGAAATTTATCTGGTGCGGCCAGCAAGGCTGCAGCGGGTGGACTTTCCGGAAAAGCATCTGGGGCCATGAAGGATCGGGCTGGTAGTCGGCCAACCCAGGGACAAGTTCAAGACTTCCTGAAAGCATCTGGCGGAAATGGTGCTGCAGCCAACGCAGCAAAGTCACGCATCGATGCAGCAAAAACAACATCTGGCTCAGCTGTTTCCGACTTCCTGAGCAACAAGGGGAGTGGAGCAGCAGCTGCTGCGGCTAGTTCGCCAAAGAATGTTGCTGATGCTCGTGCAGACGCAATCTCAAATCGAACCGATGCTCGTTCTGATGTGAGGGGAAGCCGGGGGGGGAATC
>JBDOMS010000296.1:0-2061 GCA_039831735.1 Pirellulales bacterium | reverse complement strand
CCCATGAGTGGCTTGCCCAGGTTCTCAGTCGTCAGCCGTGTGTCCGTACATAACCAGGCTTCGCCGAAAGCAGCAGTGTTGTTGATCGTTGTGAATGCACCCGCGGTAACTGAAACCTCTCGTGCGAACTCACCCATGAATGAATCAGCTGGGAGTTAAATTCTTTTTTGTGGCCTTTGACTTTTTCAGGCCAGCTTCAAATTCCTTAAACGACAGTTTATCGTCACCGTCTTTATCACGAGCCTTGAACCAGGTTATTGCTTTTTCCCGTATTGCTTCATCTTTCATCACGCTTCGATACTCGTCTAAAGAGAGATACTGATCCTCGTTTTTATCGCGTTGCTTAAATGCTTTCTCAGGGTCAATGGATTGTTTTTCTTTTGGAGTATTGTCTTCGCCATAGAGTGGAGACATGAGAAAAATGGCAAGAATTGCTATAAGACTGTACGCACATTGAGTAAGAAAACGCATGGAAATCTCCCAGAGAAGACATAAGAATTAAAGGATCATCAATACCTTGATTTCCTAGAGGATATCGCTTCGCGACATCTGCGTCTAATCATGCCTGTACACAATCATCCCACAATCGTTCAGATCTCACTTGATCTTACAGACCTCGATGAGGCTGTGGACACTGCAGCCATGGCGATTCGTGCAGGTGTTGATTGGCTTGAAGTAGGAACCCCACTCATTCTTTCGGAGGGCCTACGTGGTGTACGGCTTCTTCGAGAAACATTTCCAGCCGTCCCCATCGTGGCCGATCTCAAGACCATGGATGGGGGGTATCTTGAAGCAGAAATGATGGCTCAAGCAGGGGCAACACATGTTGTTGTCATGGAACGAGCACATCATGAGACGATTCGTTGTGTGGTAAAAGCTGGTCAGGATTTTGGTTGTAAAGTAATGGGTGATAACCTTGGTTGCCCTAATATGATTGACGGAGCAAAACGCCTAGAGGAATATGGGTGTGATTATGTCATTCACCATGTTGGCTACGATGAGCGCCGAGGTATTGCTGCACGTGGTGAGCGAATGCCAAGTCCACTTGATCACCTTCAAGATGTGGTGCGGGCGGTGCACGTGCCGGTTCAAGCTGTGGGAGGGCTTACGCTTGAACAGGCCATTGCCTGCCCTCGTTATGGAGCACCGCTTGTTGTGCTCGGTGCACCACTTACGATTGACGCTGATGCATTCAAGACAGCCAGTGGCCGTCTCGAAGAATCATTACAACTTATTTGTGAGGCGATTCATCAACAAACGATCGATTGAGTGTTATCAGAAGGCTCGTCGTTGTTTGACCACATAGGAATCTTACGATGCACCCAGCAGTTGTTAACTATTCATCGAAGCCAGATTCGGTGGAGATTCGTACTGTGCCAATACCTGACATTGGTGAAACAGACGTTCTTCTTGAAGTGGCAAATGTTGGTGTGTGTGGAAGTGATCTGCATCAATGGGCAGGTGATCATTCCTGGCCTGTTGAATATCCAGTTGTTCTTGGTCATGAGTTTAGTGGTCGTATTGTTCATCGAGGGCGTGCAGTGTCGGATTGGGCAGAAGGAGATCGTGTTGTCAGTGAGACGGCGGCGGTTATTGATGCGGAGAGTCCCATGACCCGCCGAGGGTTGTATCATCTAGATCCGTCGAGAAAAGGCTTTGGATACGGAGTGGATGGGGCCATGACTCGTTTTGTCAAAGTTCCATCTCGGATTCTTCATCGTGTTCCTGATGCCGTATCCTTCACGCATGCATGTCTCACAGAGCCCTGTTGTGTTGCCTATTCAGCTGTTGTGAAGAATGCCCGTATTGAGCCCGGTGATCGAATCATGGTTCTTGGGCCAGGAACGATTGGGATGCTGTGTGCGGCCATGGCAAAGTTATGTGGGGCGGAGGTGGCCATTGTTGGTCTTCCGTCCGATTCGACCCGTTTACGTGTTGCCGCGCATTACGACTGCGAGTCGATCATCGGAGACGGTCTTCCGTGGGCGTTGTCCCGAGATGGTTTGGGGTGTGACGGGGTGATCGATGCCTCTGGAGCCAGCATTGCGTTGAAGCAGGCCC
>JBDOMS010000165.1:0-8761 GCA_039831735.1 Pirellulales bacterium | reverse complement strand
GCTTATCCGTGTCGATTTCAATTTCTATCGCATCACCATAAAAAAGTGCCTCGTCATCATGCTTTGCTGCAGTGACATTCAACTCCTCACCTGGTCGTTCATCACAGCGAATACCAAAATAGACGTTCTGGCCATTGCGAGCCCAACCAGCCATCACCGATGTTCCAAAAATTGGCCGGCCACCAGTTTGTATCTCGCGAAGCCGGCCCTGAGACCACTCACGATGTTTCACCCAGTAGGGCTCATCCAGTTTCCCATCAATCTTGATTGGCTCGTCTAGTTCCCAGACCGTACGCATCTTCGGGACAGGACCTCGCCCAAGTGCAAGCAGTCTCGCCTTACTTCGAAGTGCTTCCAGGAACGTGTCGATCAATGCCAGCCGCTGAAAATAAATGGATTCCTTGGACACACTTGCCTGAGCTACAGCAAACATGGCCAACGCGTGATCGACCTTCTTCTTGTCACGTTCCATCGCCTGATAGTTGACTTCACAGTAATCAAAAAATGACTTCATCGTGGCCCCGGCAGGCCCGTAAAACAGACGGCAATATTCATCGAGTAACACCTCCGCATCAGCGTCCTTACCACCCCACCACATGCGGGCTGTGAAGTAAATCTGAAAGTGATCGAAGCCGATATTTTTTTCGTTGTGGTATCGAGGAAAGCTCAGCCAAATATCTTCACCGCGTGAAATTCCCTTCGTCGCATTGATACTTGTACCAATCGTCTGAGCAACGAATGCAGGCAGATACATGCCGCGTCCCGTGAATGGATAATTCTCAAAGATGATGATTGGTCTATCTGTCTTCTGAAGCCAGCAAGCTCGGAGATTTTGAATAGCCTCGCGCTGTTCTGACAGGCTGTTACGCGGACGGCGACCTCCCACAATAATAACTTGCACGTTTGGTTCAAGCTTTTTGATGTTGGTTGGCGGAAGAGTGTTGGCACCGTACGCACAGCAGGCAATCAATTTCTTTGGATGTGTCTTTACAACCTCTTGAGCAACACGGTTGGCAAAGTCCCAGACATGGTTTGATAGTTTTCCTCGAGACCCCATCTCATCGACTTGTTTTTCTTCACATGCCCTGCATTGACAAATTGATCCATACGCATCCGGTGGCATGATCGAAACTGATGCATAGTCGTAGATGTCAAACTGTGCGCGTGCCCACTCCACCGTAGCATCAAAGAGTTCTTGATTGGAATAGCAGAGATGATTCATACGTTTATCGGTTTGCGTATCACGTTTGCCACCGTAAAGAGCGAACCAGTTTGGATGCTGAGCCTTGATTGCATCTGGATGCGTCATGTCATGCATCCCATGTGCGATCATGAGACCATATACCTGACGAATACCAAGCCGCATTGCCCACCGCATGACCTCGTCATCTACTGTTCCAAATCGCACGCTGAACTGTCTGATTTCAAAGTCCGGCGTGACGGTTTCATCTATGTTCGACAGCGGAATGCTTGCCATCCTTGGAACAACTTCGCCTAATGTGCCTGGCAGATACCAACGGACACCGAGTCGACACAGAAATCCACATACAGCATTGTACGAACCACGTTCATCAAAGGCCCACAGATACTCACCATCTTCTTTCGCAAGTTCCTTTGGCATACGTTCTCGGTTTTTGTACATCCCGCCATTGGGTACACCAAGCGGAAGACCACTCACCTTTTCCCAGCGAGCCTGAAGGCCTTGGCGATCACCGTTGTTCTTTGCCCACGGCTCGATTGGCGTGAAGTCAGCGTCCTCGCCGATCAGTATCAGCCACTGTGCTCCAGACACCATCCGATACGCGCCATGTTTCAGCCCAGTCGACGTGATACCCAACATTTCGGTATACGAACTTCGTCCTACATAAATTTTTACCTCCATATCCGCATGTGGTTCCGTCGTAATACTGAGTCTCGCACCGGAAATCTTTTCGAGCGATGTCTGCAACTCATGAGCAGCCAGACGAGTCGAACGCGGGGCATCCTTTGCAATGATGATCTCAGACGTAGCCCGACCTTTTTTGACTAAAAACTTCTTGCTGTTAGTGACATCTTTTTTCGCGCGAACGCCCGTCTTGGCAGGTGATACATCATTCCCAAGCACATATTCTTCCGCATAAAGAATTGTCCATGGCGTAAGAATGAGGTGAATCAATACCGTTGCTGTAAATACAAGCGATTGCTTCATCGGTCGTGTCTCCATAATCAGCCATACAACTCAACTTTCTATCTGAGTTCTAAAACCATGACAAAATAGTATTGAAACGCCAATCCTCTTAAGATTTTCCTTCGCACGCCAATACTGAGTTAGTGAAAATAGCCAGTGCTCTCACCCGATTTTCATAGTCTAATACGGCTACCAACGATTCCGCGCGCCGTGAGGTGCCGGCAACGTCAAATGACAAGTACCGAGCCATTTTCTCCTGTCATTCCCCATGCGCCAGGAGCAACCATACTACGCCTACTCTCACGGCACTGACTTTTTTTCACTTATGCGTTTGTGGGTAAGAACAACAAGGCTCAACAAATGACAGCATACTCATCATGTATAAGATTTTTGCTTCAAAGTTACGATATGCCCAGTTCCACCTGTTACGGTTGAGGATGTGCATACAATCTTCTTTTCTTTCCGGAACGTTTACCGCCACCACGGTGTATGTCGGGGCGTCGTGGTTTTCGCGAGTCTCGCCTCGCATTGGGCCGGTCACGATGTTTTCGCCGCCTCTGCTTGCGCTCGTTCGGTTGGTCATCCAAGGCCAATTCGGTCGTGTCGTGTTTTGGGAGTATTCGATGAAGGATAGCAGCTGCAACATCTTCGGCGTGATACCCTTCGTTGAGGAGCTGCTGCAGCACTTCTTTTTCTTTGCCGAATGTCATCTTTTTCAGGTCGACACGCAATGATTCAAGGATTTTCTCAATCTGCAATGCACGAATGTCTGACTGTGAAGGCAACGAATGAATGGTGATGTTTGAGCCGGTAAAGCGTTCAATTGCTGACACCGAACGCATACCAGCTCCTGTCACAAGACTGAGAGCGAGGCCTTTTTTTCCAGCTCGTCCAGTTCGCCCGATCCGGTGAACATAGTCTTCCGGATCTTTTGGAAGGTCATAATTCACAACGACGCCAAGTTCATTCACATCGATCCCGCGAGCCGCAACATCGGTAGCGACAAGATAATGAAACCGTGACTTCCGAAAATTGGCCATAACACGCTCTCGTTGCGCTTGGGCCATTCCGCCATGGAGACGATCAACGACACAATCATTGCTTGCCAAATCATCGGCAAGTTTTTCAACCATCTGCTGGGTGTTACAAAAAATCACACCGCTCTTCGCGTCGTAGTACCGCAGGATGCGGAGGAGCGCATCAAACTTTCGTTGATGCCTCACCTTGAATCCTTTTTCAGTGACGAGTGCTGATTCTTGCCCTGCACCCTGCTCAACAGTGATATACCGGGGTTGATTTGAAAATGCTTCCACGAGGGTTTTTATTGAGTGGCTTATCGTTGCAGAGAAAAATATCGTCTGACGTTCTGGCGAAGCCTTTCCAAGCACTTTCTCAACATCCTCCCGGAAACCCATGTCAAGCATACGATCTGCTTCATCGAGCACCAATGTTTTGATCGTCGAAAGGTCAATCGTTCCCTGTTCGACATGGTCGAGGAGACGCCCAGGGGTTGCGATAATGACCTGTGCGCCACCTTGTATATCGCGTAACTGATCACGAAATGAGACGCCTCCAAAGATCACTGCTGTCTTCAGTTTCTTTTTATATTTTGAAAACTTAGAAACTTCGTTTCCTACCTGCTTTGCAAGTTCACGTGTGGGGACCAAGATAAGTGCCTGGGGCTTCTTCCTTTTGGCACTGATCTTTTCGACTACAGGGATGCAGAACGCAGCAGTCTTGCCGGATCCCGTCTGTGACTGCCCGACGACATCAATTCCTTTCTGAATCAGTGGTATCGCAGCATCTTGAATCGGTGTTGGAGAATCAAAACCAAGCTGCTGCACTGAGGCGAGCATTTCTGGCGATAAATTGAGTTTTTGAAATCCCACTGCGTTGGACTCAACGGCTCGATCAACGGAAACGTCCTGAATGTGTTCTGTCATGTACGTACTTTCGTTATGTGAATAACCCAGAGATGCTTCCGGGGTCATAACGAAAGGGGTGGACACACCCGCCGGAGAATGAAGGCGGGCAGGGCAGTTCCATATCGGAAATTAGCTGCAAGTGAGGAGACTTCATCTCAAACCATCTCAACAAACCATACATCAACTCAGGGGAGAACACAAATACCTTGTTATTGTGTTTGCGTGATGAATCATCCACCAATAAGTCACTCTCGACACAATCGGAAGACTTGCCCACATTATGCGCTAAGGAATCAGTACTCCGTCTGTGGTGTACTCCTTCGCCATGGCATCAAGCTCACTGAGTTTGAATCGCACACTGAGGATGTAGGGTGCTTCGCCTTCCTGCCAATGGCCGTAGGTCGTGACAACAAAGGTACCATCGGGGAGCACTTCGACGCCCGGATAGGTGGTGTCGTAACCTTTCGTATTGTCTTTTATTCGAACGGAGTATTGGCCGTCACGGCCGTCGACGATATCCTCCCATGTACCAACCCAGCCGACCCAGTCACCCTCGAACGGACGACCCTCGACCAGATGCTTCGGCGATCGACAGCGAAAGCTGATAAACAAGCGTCCATCTGGTCCATACTTGCCTGTATGTCGATCTCCAGTCAAGGCAAGTGGAACCTCCCGTGGCTCGCTCCATGTCTTGCCTTCATCATGAGAAAAAATGACATGGGAGTTCTTCCGCCGTGCATTCTCGCGAAGGAGAACCGCCAGCGTCTTGCCATCAGGAGAGCGGATACAGCCCGGCTCACACAGATGAACATCCGATGAACGATAAACCGATTCAGGAAACGACCATGTCATCCCTCCATCTGTGGAGAATGTCTTGTAGAGATCGAATGTGCCAATCTTGTTCGTGACTGGCTTGCCTGAAAAAAACCGCCCATCATCGTGGAACATCGCCATATAGGAGCCCTCGCCTGTCTTCATTGCCTCCACAAAACCCATCACGACGATGCCGCCCCAGTCGCCAACGGGCTTCAGTTCAGTCCAATGGGCTCCATCGTCTTCGCTTACCGACAGTCGAGCTGGATATAGCCCTGACCACATAATGATCCGTTTCGTCCCGTCAGGTGCGATCACTCGGTGGAGTGTTGGAACTTCTTTTGACGTTCCCCAGCTCTGCGGAGTTGGCAAACGTTCACTCCACGTCAACCCGCCATCACTGCTTCTCTTGTAGACAATTTCCCCGCGGCCATGTCCTTTTGGATAAACACATAAAATCGTCTTCCCATCTTCCAGCAGGCACGTTGTGGGATGACCAAGGTATTGTCCTGCCTCGCGGTCGACTACTACTTGGCGAGACACCTGATCATTCAGGTCAATTGTTTTCGGATACGTAGGCGTCTGACCTCTCGCTGAAGCAATGCAGGGAACTGCAATGAAAAACAGAAAGACTGTTCGTGTCTTATACCTCCAAGTATTCAGTTTCATGCGGTGCATTGTCTTGAAACGTCGAATATGTTGAATCATTCCATCACCCCTGTTTTCTGTATAACCGCTATCTCGACCTCAACGGGTCAGGTGGGCCAATTGCATAGAGCCTCGAGTCTGCATTCATGCTTTACAGAGGCAATATCATCCATGAACAATTCCCACACCACGGCGTATTAAGTACATGTTGAGTTCCGTTACCTTGAGAAAGAAAAGGAGCCTATCATGTCATTCCTTGAATTTGAATTCCCAAAAGAAAATGAAAGCAATGAGCACGACAAAAAAATCCTCTCCGTGAGGGTGACCGATGAGACGCTGGAAGACGTGCCTCTGCATACGGTAGTATCAGATCATCCACAGATATCACCACAAAGCCCCATGCAAAGTGCTGATCATCTGACATCTGTTCATTACGCATAGCTGATCTCAATTCAGTCTGGCAGGAGTAGAAGGGGCGTTATCGAACGCTACCCAATAATCGAATGGTCGATCTGGACAGTGGCTGTTCAGACACAATTCCAGATTCGTGTAAGCACATGCGTCTGATATACGATTACGATCATTAGAATTCTCAGAACTTTATCCGTGGCCCGTTCCCAGACATCGTCGATTCCATCGCAATCCTTGTCCCAATGTACTGGCCTATATTCCGGTGTGCGGAGGTCCCAACCACCAACATCGTTTTGTGGATTGATGATCGTTCCCTCTCATTTGCATATTCTGAATGATTCGATGCATACTGCGTCTCGGTCGAGCGAGCAACCTGAGCACCTGAGACAACTCTCATTGGCTGCCTTCCTGCGCCGGAATCCGGTAACGCAATCGGCTTGAATAGTACTTACCTTTCTCCACAGCCATGGATCTTTGTTTTTTGTACGCGTGACACCCAAAGCATCACACGCGTTCCTTAGACAGTCAGACTGTACGGGCACCGATTTTCAGTGCAAGATGGAACTGCGTCTCATTCTCAAAAATAGGACATCAGTATGAATCGATACCTCACCCTCCTGTTACTGTTCCTGCCCTTGCCGCTGACCGCCGCAGAACGCCCGAACATCATTCTGATCATGGTCGATGACATGGGATTTTCAGATCTCGGGTATCATGGCGGCGAAATCAATACACCCAATATCGATGCCCTGGCTTACGGTGGCGTTCGCTTCTCTCAGTTCTATAACAGTGGTCGATGTTGCCCTACGCGTGCAACTCTAATGACCGGCAACCATCCTCACCAAACGGGGATCGGTCATATGACGCTGTCCCCGAATAAAAAACCCAGCAAGAAAACAAAGCCTCCGGCGTATCAAGGCTACTTGAACGAACACTGCGTCACGATTGCTCACAATCTGCAAGCAAACGGTTACACAACGCTGATGGCAGGCAAATGGCACCTTGGTCACTTCCAAAAGTCTTGCTGGCCGCTCCAACGCGGCTTCGATCAATACTTTGGAACCATAGCAGGCGCTACACGGTTCTTCCATCCGGAACACCCTCGTGGCATGACACTGGGAAATGATCTGATCGACGTGCCAGTCAGCACGACCAATAAAGCGTTCTACACAACCGACGCATTCACCGATCACGCCATTCAATTCGTGTCAGACCATCAGGCAGATGCAACGACCAAACCATTCTTTTTGTATCTGGCATACACAGCACCGCATTGGCCACTTCAGGCACACGAAGATGATATCGCAAAATATCGCGGCACCTATTGTGAGGGCTGGGATGCATTGCGTGCATCACGTTTCCAACGTCAAATCAAACTCGGACTGATCACGAACGGTACGAAACTCTCGCCTCGAACACCCACAATTCCTGACTGGGATTCACTGGATGCAGACAAACGTGATGAAATGGATCTCAAAATGTCAGTCTACGCCGCGATGATCGACCGCGTGGACCAGAATGTCGGCAAGCTTGTCGCTCATCTCAAAAAGGCAAACGCACTCAACAATACTTTGATTCTGTTTCTGTCGGACAACGGCGGCTGTCAGGAAGGTGGCATGCTCGGGCGGGGTGAGTTCTATCACGTTGAACAACGCAATCAGCAGACCAATAACAGCTATGGCGAAGCCTGGGCCAACGCCAGCAATACACCCTTCCGGCTCTACAAGCATTTTGCCCATGAAGGTGGCGTTTCCACACCATTCTTCATGCATTGGCCAGAGAAAATTCAGCCACGAAAAGACTGGTTCCGATCGCCCGCTCAGTTGATTGATGTCGTACCAACATTACTGGACATTGCAGGAGCAACTCACCCGACACACTTCAACGGAAACGATATCCCGACACTCGATGGAATCTCGTTACGCCCAGCCTTCACGGGTGATCCACTTCGTCGGAGTGAACCGATCTGTGTGGAACACGAAAACAACGCATTTATTCGCGACGGTGACTGGAAACTGGTCGGTCGTGGCGTATCACCAGCTGCTGGCATCGTCAACGCAAAGTGGGAGTTGTACAATATCGCCAACGATCGGACAGAAACGACCGATCTCGCACAATCAAAGCCAGCACTGGTAAAAAAGATGTCTGATGCTTGGGTGACATGGGCCCAACGCGTCAATGTCTACCCCAAAAAATAGCTCACCGTACACACCAGTACTCCTTTTCTCAGCCAACGTTGCGAGCGGAATCAAGGAGCTCTCAACCCAGACAACAAATCAGCAAGGCAACAATAACATGAATAGACAATCCATGATCTGGCAAAGCATTATGCTGGTTCTCATAGCGGTGAATGCTAATGCATTGGCTGACCAGATTCTGTGGACGCAATACTGTCAGCATCAGGGCACCATGAAGCTCCTTGTACACCTCGACACTGACCCCACAAAACAAGCGACGGATCATCCGCAACAGGTGAAACTCTGGTTGCGAGAAAAGGCGGAAGCCGAGTGGACAGTGGCCGACACCCAGCCTGTTGATCATCTTACAGCGACATCCCTTTTTGTACGGCACAACTGGCCTCGGACGTCTCGTGTCTTTTTCAAAGTTTCCTGTGGTGAATATTCATCCGAAGGGATTTTTCGTGCTGAACCAGAAAAACATTCAGTCTTAAAGGTAGCTGGCCTTTCATGTCATAAAGACATCGGGTGGCCATGGACAGAGGCTATTGCGGAAGTCATCTCCCACGATCCTGATCTCGTCATTTTTACGGGAGACCAAATCTACGAGAATGACTATG
>JBDOMS010000326.1:0-2066 GCA_039831735.1 Pirellulales bacterium | reverse complement strand
GCTATCTCTCATGAGTTTTCCAAAAATTGAACCAAGTAAAAAGATCGGAAAGTATGGCAGTAGGTAGCGTCCTAAAGCCGGCATGAAGACCTGGGTATATGAGGCGAGAAGAGGGACATCGTTATGAAAGAGGCAAGCGAACAAGGCCATCATGGGAGCCAGTACTAAGACGTTGATACCCCGGTATGCGAAATACATGAGTCCTGCAAGCGACAGGACGACACCAATGATTTCCATGGGATACCCTAAGGTTGCGGAACAACCATGACTAACGCATTACGAATGGATTGGGTACAGTGCCGGATGTAGAGATCCAGGTCGTTTTTGTTTGTAAGTACTCACGGATCGCTTCCTGACCACCTTCTCGTCCTAGACCAGATTGCTTATAGCCACCAAACGGCGCCATGTAACTAAAAGCTCGGTACAGATTTACCCAAACGGTTCCAGCCTGTAGGTGCTGTGACACGTGCAGGGCTCGACGCATACTTTCTGTCCAAATGCCAGCTGCGAGTCCATACACCACATCATTACCGATTGTAATTGCGTCCTCCTCATCTTTAAACGGAATAACTGACAGCACAGGACCAAACACTTCTTCTTGGGCAATTCGCATTGTATTTTTCACGCCGGTATAGATGGTGGGTTCCACAAACCATCCATCTCCACATTCAGGACGTTCAGCTTTACTACCACCAAGCACGCATTCAACACCCTCGGCACGCGCGATCTCAAGATAACTGAGCACTTTTTCATATTGCAGATGAGTGGTGACGGGACCAACTTGGGTATCTACTGACATTGGATTACCCATTTTTGCGGTACGTGCAAACTTGACCAGCTTGTCCACGAATTCATCATGAATCGATTCTTGTACCAGTAATCTAGACCCAGCAATACAAGTCTGACCTGTAGCGGCAAAGATCCCAGAAATAACACCCTTGACCGCGTTCTCTATGTTGGCATCATCAAAAACAATGTTTGGAGATTTTCCACCGAGTTCCAGACTGACTCGCTTCAGGCTCTCAGCTGCTCGGCTATAAACATGGCGACCACTCACGGAACCACCGGTAAATGCAACCTTGCAAACCTTTGGATGTGTAATCAGAGCCTCACCAACTTCTTTTCCAAATCCGGTGACCACGTTGATTACACCCTTGGGAAACCCAGCCTGTTCAGCCAGTTTTACAAACTCCAGTGTCGACGCTGAGGTGTACTCAGATGGTTTAATCACCACCGTATTACCGGCTGCGAGTGCGGGTGCGAGTTTAAAGCCAGTGAGGAAGAGCGGAGAATTCCATGGAAGGATTGCGACGCAGACCCCGAGGGGCTCGTGCCTGGTGAAGGCAAAGGTCTCTGACTTATCCAGGGGTAAGACAGCTCCTTCAATCTTGTCAGCCAGTCCTCCAAAATAGTGATACCACTGGGGTGTATACCGCATTTGCAAGGACATTTCGCTATAAAGCTTGCCGTTGTCTTGGACTTCTATCTTTGCCAGCCGCTCTGCATTTTCACCAATAAGATCGCCAAATCGTCGTAACAGTTGACCCCGTGCACTGGGTGTCATTTCACGCCACTCAGGATTTTTGAATGCGTTGTGAGCAGCCTCTACAGCCCGGTGCGCATCCTCGACCCCACCTCTAGCAACCAGTATCCAGGGTTTTCCGGTATATGGATTAAATGATTCAAAGTATTCTCCGGTAGATGGGGCCAACCACTCACCGGCGACATACATCTGCGTTTTTGCCAACTTAACCACTTTGCGCTTTTCCAATTCTGAGTCGTTTCAGTGTTTGTAAGATTTCGTTTTCCGTAACGTCGTCGACAATAGACGTTGTACCAATCTCAGGACACATAACGAAATTTAGACGACCATTCACGATTTTCTTATCATGTCTGATGGCTTCAAGGATTTGTTTTTGAGATAGATCGTCAATTTTTGGAAGTCGCCCGAGTTTTTTAATCAACTTCGTGAGAACTTGACGTTCACGATCAGCCATTGCACCTCGTTCAACAGCAAGGTCGGCAGCTGCTAACATGCCGTGTGCGATGGCTTCACCGTGTCTGAA
>JBDOMS010000341.1:0-2067 GCA_039831735.1 Pirellulales bacterium | reverse complement strand
GAGTGTAAGGAAGTACCCAGCGTACCGAGCATGAGCCCCTGGGGGAAAGCAACCAAACATGGGCAGAAGTACAAGCAAAAGTGTGTACCCCCCAACATAGGAAGGAAGCCAACATATCATCGGCGTCAAAATGGCAGCCATCAAATGCATGACGGCGAATGTCTTTCGCGAACCAAGCCTTGCTGCCAAGGGACCAAAAGCAAGCATGCCTGCACCTGCACCGGCAGTCTGAATAAAACCAAATGCAATTTTTGATTTTCTGGCAGCATCAAAATCACCAGCTCTTTCAAGAAAATCCCTTGCGACGTCCTGACCAGCCACAACCACCCCCCAAAATGTGGCAAGTCCCACCATGGCGAGCAAAGCCCCAAAAACAGCCCGAGGTCGCCATACGGGATTACCGAGCAATTCACGGTAGCTTCCAAGTTGTCCTAATTTTGTTTGCCGCGCATGCTGCCATGAATCTGGCTCACGAATAGACAACCGAACCCACAAGACGAGCACAGCCGGAATCACACCGATGAGGTAGGCATACCGCCACTGATTACCAACGGCTAACCCAACAGCTGCTGCAAGCCAAAGCCCAACGACACTGGTCGCATGAAAAATTCCACCAGCTCGCTCTCGAGCTTCTTTCGGGAAAACCTCAGACACAAGTGCCGCTCCAACGGCCCATTCGCCACCAACCCCCATTGCAACGAGAAATCGCAACATGCCGACCTGCCAGGCATCCGTTGCAAAAGCAGTTAAACCGGAAAAGAGTGAATAAAAGAGTATCGTAAGGGCCATGACTGGGTTTCTTCCCCAGCGATCAGCAAGTGAGCTAAAGAGCCAGCCTCCAATCGTCCCACCAACGAGAAATATTCCAAGGAATCGCTCACCCCATATTTTGACAATCGGGGCATTCGCAGAAACACCAAGGAGATCCGGCAACATTTCAAAACGTGTAATGTTGTAGATCTGCCCTTCAAATGCATCAAAAATCCAACCCAATGATGCAACCGTAAGAACCAACCACTGGTAGCGTGTTACAGCCGCATACCATTTTTTTGAGGTTTGTTTCATACCTGTCTCCTCAGATACAGCCTCTCCTTAGAAAAGACCCTCTACCGAAACTGGCTTCCCAAGACGAATGGATTCTTCTGCAAGCAGACAGAGCCCCGCAGACCACATGCCATCACGCGCATCTGCGACAGGCACGTCACCATGTCGAACGCAGTCCACGCAACGAGCAATTTCTTCTTGCAGTTCAAAAACTTCACCACTTGCACGTGGCAAAGATTCTTCAACCACGTTTTCACCATCAAAGACTTTGAGAAAGAAACGTGGTTGTGTCGTACGATCCAAAGCCCCACTCCATCCAGCCCAAAGTGCTCCCTTCGTGCCAGTCACTTTTACGGTCTGATGATGTTCAAAGGCAGCAAGCGTCTGTGAAATAACAGCGTAGGCACCGTCCCGACAACGAAACATTGCCGAAAAGTTGTCGTAGAGCGCTGGTCTCTCAGGATCCTTTGAATTACCAAGTGCAAAAAGATCAATTGCGTCACCGCTGTTACTCAGATACCAGCGAGCCAGATCAAAAAAATGAATAGGTTCTTCCAGCACCCAACTCCCAACACGAGAAGGATCATACCGCCATCCATCAGCACCAAGTCGATATGGCTTCCGTGAAAGTTCAACAAGAACGTACCTTGGCTTTCCAATGGTTCCTTGGTCGATAATGCGATGGATTTGCCCCCACTGTGAAGAGAGCCGAAGCTCATGACCGATCGCGAGACGACCATGTGCACGGGTTGCTGCACGATAGATTGCCTGACAATCCTGAATCGATGTTGCCATCGGCTTCTCTAACAAAACAAAACGCCCGCTCTCTAACGCGGACTCGGCGAGCGTACGGTGCGTATGGCTTGGTGTCACAATGTCTACAACGTCACACTCACAACTTGCAATCATGTCCAACGCATCATCGTAGACACGTGTCTGAGGATAGTGTGCAGCGGCTTTTTGCCGTGATGATTCTGACGGTGCTGAAACAGCAACGAGTTCGGCATCTTTGTTTGCATGAAT
>JBDOMS010000036.1:300-2067 GCA_039831735.1 Pirellulales bacterium | reverse complement strand
TCGATTTCGCGGAGAGTCTTTCGCGAAAGCTTGATGAAATCTTTCTTGGTTCTGAGCAAGTAAAAATCAAGGCAGCAGAACTGATTGCATTTTGTGGTATTAAAAGTGCTGCCGTTTTCCTGAGATCAAGAGTGATTGATGAGGATGAAGAGTCAAAAGTTCGTGCAGCTGCTCTTCAAGCTTTATCTGATCTTCATGATCCAGAATTGATGAACTCCATTGGTTCCCTTGTTCATGATGACGACACGGAAGTTCGTAAAATTGCAAGAAGTATTCTTGCAACAGTTGATCCGCTTGCAGCCATCGAGGAGGCCGAGTATGTGCTTCAGGGTGAATCGACTGAGGAAAAGCAACAAGTCATTCAGATGCTTTGCCGTATAAGTGAACAAAAAGCTGGTGATGTTCTTGTTAGAGCTCTTCAGCGTCAACTGACATCAGAGGCAGAGATGTCTATACGACTTGATCTTCTTGAGGCAGCACAAGAGAGAGGTGAAAAGGGGCTTATTGATGTCGCTCGTAAAATAGAAAGCCAACGGGACGAAAAAGATCCTTTGGGTTACTACCGAGAGTGCCTCTCGGGGGGCAATATAGAAAGTGGAGAAAAAGTCTTCTTCAATAACAAGAAGGTTACTTGTGTTCGGTGTCACATGGTTAACGAGCGAGGGGGGAGTGTTGGCCCAAACCTGTCCAAAGTCGGTCGAGAGAAGACACCGGAGTATCTTCTTGAATCTATTGTCCTGCCAAGCGCAAAAATCTCACCCGGGTATTCGACAGTCCAATTCCTGATGGCAACGGGTCAGGTCTATTCTGGTATTGTGAAAAAAGAAAATTCTGATCAAGTTGTTATTCAAAACGCAGACGGTGACTTGGTGACGCTTCAGAAGGAAGATATTGATGAAATGCAGGCTGGGCTTTCTGGCATGCCTGCCGGACTGGCTCAACAGTTGTCGAAAAGACAGTTGCGAGATCTTGTTGCATATCTAGGCACGCTTGTAGAGGAAAAGAAACGTAGCGCACATGTTGAGTGAAAACTGGTGTTAAGTAAAACTGGGCAGTGAGCACAGCGTTTTATGTCATGGACAAGCGGACGTATGTGGTTGCACGTAGGTTCTTATGAGTACGTAGGTTCTTATGAGATAGATACTTCTAATGGTCCTACTAGCCAGGACGACAGCACTATGAAGGACCAGAACGCATCGCTGTGTACGTTGTGACTTAATTACAGAGCTGGAAAACAAAAGAATGTCGGGTCGCTCTAGTTTGTGTTGGGAAGATCACAATCAGCGAGACATGAATTCAACAACCTTGTTTATATCGACAGGTAGGCTGACATCTGACTTATCGGGTCGTCTGTCAACGGTAAATCTCAAGCGTTCGTTGTCCGAAGTGATCCAGTCACATGGTTCACCGGTCTGCGTAGCAATCGCCTGTTGGTATAAATCGACAAGCTTTCCTTTTCTGCGAACATCGACGATGTCACCAGGCTTGACCTGATAGGAAGGCTTATCAACCGGAATGCCATTCACCGTGAAATGGCCATGAACGATACCTTGACGAGCTTGTGGCCTCGTTTTTGTAAACCCGCTTCTTCTGACGACATTGTCGAGTCGCAGTTCACACTCGATGAGGAAAATATCACCGGTATTACCAGTTTTGCGAGCTGCTTTGGCAAAAAAGCGTCGAAGTTGTTTCTCACCAAAACCGTAGTAGTACTTGATTTTTTGCTTTTCGATCAGACCTTCGCCGTATGTGGAAGGTTTGTTACGT
>JBDOMS010000036.1:0-290 GCA_039831735.1 Pirellulales bacterium | reverse complement strand
CATCTGTTTTACTTACCCTTAAATACCTTGATAATGAGTTGATGTGCGTCCTCTTCACCCAAAGCTATTGGATGGAAGGTGTTGAAATCTGTCGAGTCGCTCGCAAGACATTAGACGCAAACATATCGCTGATTTCAGTGCTTAAGAGTCTACATCGGTTTTTGAAATATGCGAGTAGTCTGCCTGAAAATGAGGAGAAAATGGGCTGTGGTTCCGGAGAAAGTGAGTCTTGGAGCCTTTTCTAGACAGCACCTCTTGCAGGCCGGGTTGAAGAAGGTCGCTTTGGTGCG
>JBDOMS010000216.1:0-8790 GCA_039831735.1 Pirellulales bacterium | reverse complement strand
AACCATCCCGATAAATTGCAAGTGCCTTGAGGCCTAATCGCCATCCCTCAACATAGGCGCCAGCAATATCCTCGGGCGTTGTTTCCCGTGGCATATTTACTGTCTTTGAAATGGCTCCTGATATAAAAGGCTGGGCGGCTGCCATCATTTTTACATGAGCTTCCCACGCAATGCTCCGTTTCCCAAGGCGTGGTTGAAAAGCACAATCAAAGACAGGTAGATGATCGGCATCCAGATCGGGAGAACCTTCAACCGTGTCGTTTTTGTCAATATATGCAAGAATATTTTCTATCACAGGCTCATCATAACCAAGCGTTCGGAGTGCCAATGGAACCGTTTGGTTAACAATTTTCAGCATGCCTCCGCCAGCAAGTTGCTTGTACTTCACTAACGCAATATCTGGTTCGATCCCTGTCGTATCACAGTCCATAAGGAAGGAAATTGTGCCAGTCGGGGCGAGCACAGTGGCCTGCGCATTTCTAAATCCATGACGACGTCCACCGTCAAGGACATGATCCCAGATCTCTCGAGCTGCGTTATGGAGTTGCGTCGGGCATGATGCATCAATTTTTTCAACAGCATCACGATGCATCTGCATGACGTTGAGCATCGGCTCTCGGTTAGCAGCATAACCCTCAAACGGACCAACTGCTGCAGCTAGCTCAGCACTCGTACGATTTGCAGCACCGTGCAATATGGCCGTGAGTGCGCCACAGAGCCCACGACCGGCATCACTGTCGTAAGCAAGCCCATTGGCCATGAGCATGCTTCCAAGATTTGAATAGCCAAGGCCAAGAGGACGGAAAAGATGACTGTTGCGAGCAATACGTTCTGTTGGATAACTAGCGTGATCAACTAATATTTCCTGCGCAATAAAGAAAACACGACATGCTGCAGCAAAACGCTCAACATCGAATTGACCGTCTGTTTTTCTGAATTTCATGAGGTTGATGCTTGCTAAATTGCAAGCAGTATCATCAAGAAACATGTATTCGCTGCAAGGATTACTTGCATTGATGCGACCAGAATTAGGACACGTGTGCCACCGATTGATCGTAGTATCATATTGAACACCCGGGTCACCACACTGCCAAGCGCACTCAGACATTCGACTCATAACATCGTTGGCCTTGAAGTGTGGGCCAGCAGTTGATGAATCCGTGACCCAGCGAGTGGTCCAGGTGTCATCCCGTTCAACAGCTTCCATGAAGTCATCTGTGACACGCACTGAAAGATTTGCATTTTGAAAGAGAATAGAACTATATGCTTCTCCATTGAAGTTGGCATCGTACCCACCTTTTTCGATGAGAACACGAGCTTTCTTTTCTTCTTTACTTTTGCATTCAATAAACTCCATGATGTCAGGATGAGTCACTTTGAGTGATTGCATCTTCGCTGCTCGACGAGTCTTTCCGCCACTCTTCACAACTGCTGCTACTTGGTCATACACGCGCATAAATGAAAGGGGGCCGGAGGGCTTCCCTCCGCCAGCAAGTTTTTCTCGCTGACTACGAAGAGTTGATAGATCTGTTCCTGTTCCTGAACCAAACTTGAAAAGCATTGCCTCGCTACGGGCGAGTTCCATAATGTCTTCCATGTTGTCACGAACACTCTGAATAAAACAGGCGCTACCTTGTGGAAATTCATACGGATTATCTGGAATTACAACATCCTTTTTTGCATCATCCCACCGCCAGTTACATGGTGCACCCTTGACACCATATTGGTTATAAAGCCCTACATTGAACCAAACAGGAGAGTTGAAAGCTCCATGTTGGTGGACACATAGCCAGGCCAAATCACGGTAGAAGTTCTCGCCGTCTTCACGCGTGTTGAAGTATCCATCTTCAATACCCCAGTCGGCAATGGTTCGGGCAACCCGATGAACCAGTTGTTTTACGGAGTGTTCTCGTTCAGGGGTATGTATTTCCCCATAAAAATACTTGCTGACGACCACATTTGTAGCGAGTTGGCTCCATGATGCAGGAATTTCACATGCCGGTTGCTCAAAAAGTACTTTGCCATCCTCTCCCTTGATAGCTGCAGTTCGAAGCTCCCACTCAGTGGTGTCAAATGGACTTTCGACGTCGGTTGGACAGAATGTCGGCTGGATCTTGAGAGGCGTCCGATCGTTTGCGTGGTGAGATTTGGGGGTGACTGAGGTGGAATCAGCCAGCGTGGCGGACGCGTCGAAATCTGCCATGAGAGATGTGCTCCGTGCGAGTAACAAAATCTAAATGAGTATACTTCCGTATAGTGGACCAACAATTGATATCGACAGGGGCTGAGTAAAAAATGAATTCTTTACGCCCCGTATAACCGGTAAAACCGGTATAGACCCTAAAGCAGCTCCTTCTGCCTGCTATCGCAAGATATGGTGTTGAAAAAATCAATGACTACTTCATATAGCCGGGGGGTGAATGTAGCGTGAGCACACAGGGAGTCAAGCGGTGTTCTTTGAGAAGTCGAAAATAACGTTCTACAGCCATTTTTCTGCATATTGAAAGCCACCATAAAAATCGCAGAAACCACTCTTAAGAGGGGTAGTCGATTTTGATGAAACTCGTTCCTTGCTGGTCGTTGAGCCGTTTTCATCATCATTAAGACCCTGCAATTGCACAACGTGTCACTCCCAATAAGTTCTTGTACTAACTTCGCCCCTTCTTTTCTTTTTTTTGAAAAGAAGAATGGTGTCTTATTTCATGAGGCCTGACAGGGTTTTGAAACGAGACGTCATTCATGCAAACTTTCACACTCACGTGAGAATTTGTATTGTTTGCAGATCACTTTCATTTGCTGAGCGCTTGAGACCTATGCATTACGATAACGACGTTTGCTCCCGCACCCATTGGCCAGATGGTCAAGTGCTCGTACAAACTGCAACATATAACGAGAAAGGCAATATTGCAGCGCTTATAGAAGCAGTCCTCACGGAAGTACCAGAAGCGCAGATTCTTGTTATTGATGATCAGTCACCAGATGGTACAGGTGAGATTGTTTACGATATGGCAACACATAATCAACGTGTGCATCTTCTTGGTCGACGTGGTCGACGTGGCCTCGGAAGTGCGATCCTTGAAGGGCTTCAAACAGCAAAATCAAGAGGGTTTGAGATTGCTGTGTATATGGATGCGGACTTTAGCCATGATCCAAAAGACATTCCACGCCTTCTTGAAGCAATTGGCCAAGGCAATGAACAAGCTTTCGATATTGCGATTGGTTCTCGGCGTGTTCGAGGGGGAGGAACAGTTGGATGGCCGTTATCGAGACAGATAAGCAGTTGGCTTGTGTGTTGGTTTACGGAGTGGATTTTGAGAGTGCCGGTCAAGGATTCGTCAGGAGGTTTTCGTGCTATTCGTTTGACCTTACTCGATGACGTTAATTTTGAAGGAATATCAAAAGGCTATGCTTTCCAGGAAGATTTTCTTTGGAGAGCCCATCGAGCAGGAGCACGAGTTATTGAAGTCCCAATTGTATTCACTGATCGTGAAGTTGGTTCGAGTAAAGCAGATTTTGCTGAGATGAAGCGGAGTATTGGTGAATTGCTCAAATTGGCGAGAATTACCTGGATGGGGTTCTGAGGGACATCAATCCGCTTGTTGAGCCCTCTGTTGAACATCATGAAGAGCTTTTTGAGCTGGCTCGTAATTGGGCCGAAGGGTCAGGAGACCTTTTAGGAGATCAATTGCCTGATCGTTTTTTCCAAGTGCAGATAGAGTCTTACTGTGCGTCAATTGAACATCGGGATTCATTGGATATCGCATCAAGAGCTCAGAGGTAAGACGAAGCGATTGACCATAGCGTTGAGCCTTCAAATAAGCTTGTGCCAGAATGAGATGATTCTCATCAGGGTGTGTTGATGATGAAACCACCTCCTCAAGAATACGGATAGCTTCATGAGGACGATCTTCTCTTAGAAGAGCTTCTCCAAGACGGAACTTAATGATATTAAGTTTTGGTTGCAGTCGCATGGCTTGATAGAAATGATCACAGGCTCCTTTCACATCAAGCTGATCAAACTTACGAGCTCCCAGCCTAAGATGGGCCATCCATGCATCATTGTTATGCTCGAGCGTATAGTTCCAGAGTCGGTCTTCATTAATCCATACCCTGCTATAAAGCAGTGTATTCATGGAGAGTACAAGGATAATGACTCCACCAAGTGTTTTTAATAACATCTTCTGAACAGCACTCCCTTGATCTATGCAATACGTGGTGACAGCTGTAAGAAAAACAATGGGACCAATCATGGGTAGGTACAAAAAATGATCTGAAACCCAAGAGAGCCGCATGAAAGAGAAGTCAATAAATCCAAGAACGGGTGCGATAAACATCAGAAAGAAACCTAATGCAAACAGAGCATGACGACCCCAAGTCGATCGTTTCTGCCACATCCACCAGATAGCTACACTCAGAATTGGCCAGGCCAAGAACTGCCATGGCTTTGGTGGTACGACCTCCCACATCGGATAGATTGGTAAAAGATTCTGAGGCCAGATTATTTTCCAGAGATAAAATAGTGTTGCGATACCAGATAATGCAATTCGTGAAGCAAAGCCACCTATTGGAATGACCTCATCACCGATTGCCCTTCCATGCTGAAAGTGAATTGTGACAAGCCCTACGACAAGCGATGTTAGAAAAAAAGGGATGGTATAAACGATGTCTTTGGGTGTCACACTTGATCTTTTCCACCATGCGTACAGTAGGGTGAGCAGAGGCATTGCTACAGCAGTCGGCTTTGCTAATAAAGACAACAAAAAAAGAGTCAGTGACAGACAGTAAAAGAAGATCTCTGTATAGCCGTGGGAACGATCCTGTTTGATCCAATAGATACAGGAGGCAAGGAAAAGTGGCAGGGACAGTGTGTTCTTCATTTCAGAGATCCACGCAACGGTTTCGACACAAACTGGATGAATGGTAAAGATCAATGCCGAAATCCAAGCCCCGGGTATATTCATCTGCCTGAGAACAGTCCAAAGCAGGAGGGCTCCGGTAAGATGGAAAAATAATGTGATGATGTGATAGCCAAGGGTCTGTTCACCAAAACACTGCCATAAGACCCAGAACAAACTGTATGTGAGAGGGAAGTAATCAATACTTTTTGCATCGAGCCACAGCATGAATAACTGTCCCCAAGAGCCAGATCGAATGGCAACGTTATCAGTGAGAAGGATGCTGTCATCCAACATCCATTCCCCACGAAGCGTCGGTAGATACACTGCGAATCCGAGTAAGAGAAGTAAAGCGATCTGGACGAATGCGAGTAAAAATGTTGGGCTTCTCATACTCACGCGTATCCGAAGAGATGCTATGGCGTATTGTTCGTCCCAGCAGAGCTATCAGGATCTTGAAGTTTGTTTTTCTGCTCTTCTTCTAGTTTTGCCAAAGCTACTTTCAGGCTTTCAAATGCTTCGTCAAAGTTGGGATCCAATTCTAAAACCCTACGAAACTCTCTGATAGCTGTTTGCGTCTTGCCAAGCTTAAAGAGTGCAATGGCATGCAAGTTTAGAATGAAAGCATCGTCAGGTGTGTGATTTAGAATCTGCTGATATGAACTACACGCCTCTTTGTATTTTCCTAACTCCATACAGGCATCAGCAAGATTTTTTCTGATGGTAAGAATGTTTGGTGACGCATGTATAGCAGATTTGTAGATTTCAATAGCCTCATCGAGTCGTCCTGTCCGAGCTAACGTGAGGCCAAGATTGTTTTTTGTTTCCCCGAGATCGGGACGTAAGCGAGAGGCATTCCGAAAATGATATTCTGCCCCTTCTAAATCATTTTTGCTCAGCTTCTTGACACCAAGCCGATTATGAGCTTGCCAGGCATCATGGTTATAGAGCAGTGTATGGTCCCAGAGAAACTCCTCTTTGGCCCATGCTGTGCTGTAAAAAAAAGAGTTTCCAGCAAGAAAAAAGATAAAAACGAAGGCCAAACAGTTGAGGGCAAGTTGTTCTTTCGGTTTTCGTGTACTGAGCCATTTTGAAACAGTTGCTACAACAAGAACAAGGGGGCCAATCATTGGAAGATATAAAAAATGATCAGCGACCCATGAAATACGCATGTACGAAATATTGATAAAGCCAAGAACAGGCGCAATCATCAGGAAAAAAAATCCAAATGCGAAGAGTGTGTGACATGACCAGGGAGCCGTTCGCTTTGTCCAAAGCCACCAGATAACACACACAATGATCAACCACGGAATAAATTGCCACAATTGAGGAGGATCAACATCCCATTGTGGATAAATGGGTAATAGATGAACGGGCCAGACGAGGGTACGTAGATAGAAAAAAATCGCCATACCAGCAATGGCGATGCGAGATGCGATACCACCGATTGGAAGTTGTTCTTCACCGATTGCTTTGCCGTGCTGAAATTGAATGGTGATAAGCCCAAGAACAATGGATATTAGAAACAAAGGTGCCGCCCGAATGATATCTTGCGTTTTTATGTTCCCGCGTCTCCACCAGGCATAGAGCAATGTCAGGACTGGCATCGCCACCATACTTGTTTTGGCAAACATTCCGAGCAGATAGAAAACAATTGAACAAAAATAAAGTCGTTCCCGTCGTGGGCCTGTCTCTAAAACATCCTGTTCAACCCAAAAAACACATGAAGAAAGAAACAAGCACGTTGAAAGTGTGTTTTTTGTTTCAGCTACCCAGGCTACACTTTCCACGCAAACAGGATGTACGGTAAAGACAAGTGCTGCAGCGTACGCGCCAGGGATACGCATTTTTTCCAAAAGGAACCACAGTAACAAACCATTTATGACATGGAGAAGAATGTTTACCACGTGGTAGCCCGTAGAATCGACACCAAAAAACATCCATTGAAGCCATAAGGCACTGTAGGTGAGAGGAAAGTAATCGATGCCATCAGGGTTAAGCCAAAGTTTTAGCAATCCAGAAAGTGATCCTGATTGAACAGTTGGATTTGCTAGAAGCATGACGTCGTCATCCCACAGCCATTCTCCTTGGAGGGTTGGTAAATAGATCAAGAAACCAGCCAATACAATGACAACTGTTCTCAAGAGTACAGAGCGAATCTGTCTATTGCTCATCGCACGAGTGTCCATAAGAAGCATTGAGAAAGCCAAGTGACTGCAAAAGTTTTTCTATAGTCCATAGCGAATCATTCGTACAGAATCACAGTATGATGCACAAAAGATCTTTAGCAGAACTTTCAACAGACTTATTGTATCCGAGTGATTGAAAGACATCACGCAATCCTTCCCCGCGATCGATGTATGCATTACAGTTGATGAAAACAGCAGAGAATCCAAGTTGACGAAGTTTCTCAATGCCTTCAATAACATTTTTTGGAGATAATTGAATGGTTTCACGCAGGGGTTCGATTTCTGCACCCTGAAAAAGTTTTCTTTCGATTTCCTTTTGGAAACGCAGTGTTTCGCCAGTCGCTCCGTATGAAAAGTGTAGATCTGAACTGTAGAGAAAGGGCCTTAGGTGGTGTGAAGCAGGAACACCTTGTAGGGGAAGACCTTCCATAACAGGTAGCTGAAAAATCATAGATTTTTTATTATCGCGCTGTTGTGGAAGGGCTGCCTCTATTGCATCCACGAAGTTCTTATCTGAGTGTACCGCACTGGAGATCATAGCAGTGCGTTCTTGAGTTGGTGCTGTGGGTATTTGATCCCACAGCACAAGTAAGACACTTCCACATGCTGCAGTGAGTGTGATAATCCGTACAATTTCTTCTTGAAATAATGACAGGCTCTTTTCCTGCCAGTTTGTCATCCAGCGTGCTGTGTAGAGGAGGCTTATCACAAGTACCACAATGCTATAGCGAATCGCAGTACGAAAGAGCGTAAAGCCCGTAAATGCTGCCAGCATTGAATTGAGGCCTCCTGTGTTAAACATCAGTACGATCCATAGTAACCACCAGACCTCAACAGGTACGTCTTTCAGTCGCCCATCAAGGATCGCACGGGTGGCGTTGAAAATCAAAAAAAGAAAGCAACCAATGCCAAGGATTCCAAGATAGCCAGAACCTTCTTCATCATTGAGAGCAGATGCTTGTCTATGTTGCCGACCAAACGTAGCAAGCGAACTCGAATGATGCGTTACTGGAGGAATAAAGAGATCAACTAGTTTGAATCCATAAATATCCATCCAGCGATATTCACGTTGACCAATAATTGGCGTACCCGCCATTTCAGCTGTATTTGCAATACGAAAGGTAAGGGTGTCGAGATTAGAGGCAACAAATGCAAATGCCACTGCAGCAACAATTAATGAAGCCGCTTTGAGTCGTTCCAGTGATTTCATTTGCCAAGAACGGACACCTCCAATAAGTAAGACGAGTTGGCAAAAAATATTTGAATAATACGGATTCTGAAGACCTGTGATGAAACCGATTGCCAATGCTTGCCACCAACGACGGGATCCAAAAGAGAAATCTTCTTCTGATGCTAACCACGTCCATACAAGTGGGAAGAATGGTAAATACCAAATGTACTGACAAGCAATATGGTGAGGTTGTTGCGCAAACTGATACGGTGCTAATCCAAACGCAAGTCCACCAATGAAGGACCAAAGAGTGTGCACGCGAAAACCAATTCGTGCAACGAGGAAAAAGGCCACAGAGGCGGCTATGTGACCAACAAGCACGCAAATATTATAGCCAGGAAATAAACCGAATAGTCCAACAAATGTTTGGCATAACAATGCAAGGGCTTCATCGGGTGTTGGATATTGGTTCCAGTTTGCTTCATCTGGTGCTCCAAGACTTTCAACAGATTTTTCACCAAAATGTGTAATCTCA
>JBDOMS010000201.1:0-2070 GCA_039831735.1 Pirellulales bacterium | reverse complement strand
CAGCATAACACGTGATCCCAAATGGACCAGTGATGAAGTGCAGGTTCATCAAATCGATGAGTATTTACAAAACCTTCAGCAATTCAGTGTGGATCTTCCCAGCTATTTGCATACCCGGATGAAGACTCTTGCAGATGATGTCCGCATTCAATATAGGACTCTCATTGTTACCACATGGACTTGTATTCTGCTCGCTACGATCATGATTCTCCTGCTCATTAGACTATTCATTATTTGGATATTCAAACCCTTAGCATCACTCATTGAGGGCTCACGGCGCGTTGCCTCCGGTGATTTCAATCACCGCATTCATCTGCGAAGCCATGATGAAATGTCAGAGCTTGCTAGGGCTATGAATGACATGACCGATCGATTTCAGACGATATGCAATAACCTCGATCACAAGGTCAAACAAAATACGATTCAAATGGTACGTACTGAACAGCTCGCGAGCGTCGGTTTCCTGGCTGCAGGTGTTGCTCACGAAATTAATAATCCTATGGCCTCAATCGCTCTTTGCGCCGAATCGCTTGAGCAGCGACTGGATAAGAATACTGCCATGGAGCAAGAACAAGCAGACGCGGCACAAAAGTATCTACGAATGATTCAGGAAGAAGCATTCCGCTGCAAGGAAATTACTGCTCGCCTTTTAGATTTTTCGAGATGCGGCAATGGGATTGAAGAAAATACTGACTTGCGCGAATTGGTCCAAGGCGTGGTTGAAATGGTTCGACCTTTGATCAAGGCCCAACAAAAAAATATTGAGCTTGCTCCCTGTAAATCAGTAATAGCAACCGTCAATCCCCAGGAAATCAAACAAGTCATTCTCAATCTGATAACGAATGCCATGGATAGCATCGATAGTGAGGGCAATATTGTTCTGACCTTAGGAATTTGTGAAGGCATGGCAGACATTGCCGTCTCAGATAATGGTTGTGGTATGACCGAAGAGGTACAGCAGAATCTTTTTGAACCTTTCTTCACCCAACGGAGAGGCAGCCAAGGAACAGGACTGGGACTCTCTATTGCGTATCGCATCGTTGAGGGTCATGGAGGGCGACTGGAAGCAAAGAGTGAAGGCCTTGAAAGAGGGTCACAGTTTCACGTTTTCTTGCCATTGGCAGGGGCAAAAGAAAAATCAAAGGGCATCCACTACCAAGCGGCGTGAACCAACAGCACACTCAAAGCACTTGAGAACACTTAAGATGTCGGTAGTTAGGTACAACGAACAGAAGAGATACCAAGCACAAAAAAAGGAGTCTTGAAATCGCTGACAAATCAACAACCGGGTTGAAACTGCTATTTGCTGATGATGAAAAATCACTGCAAGAGCTAATGAGCGTGGAACTCCGCGAAATGGGCCACGAAGTCACTGTCTGCCCAGATGGCTTAACTGCTGTCGCAGCACTGGAGCGGAACACCTTTGACTGCCTTTTGCTAGACCTCAATATGCCTGGTATCGATGGCATTGGTGTTATGGCACAAGCTTCGGAATTGATGCCGGATGCCGATGTTATCGTACTTACTGGAAAGTCTTCGACCGAAACTGCGATTGCCGCCTTACGTTATGGTGCCTTCGATTATCTGACCAAACCATGCAAGCGAATTGAACTCGAAGCAGTCCTGAATAAAGTTCGCGAGAAACGCGATTTAAACAATAGGTGTGCCGCCCTCGAACACCATGTCGAACGACTGCAAGGCCCTGCACGCCTAGTCGGCAACAGCGATTCGATGCAAAAGGTACGACACTTAATAACTAAAGTAGCCCCAACAAACTCAACCGTACTGATTCTTGGAGAAACTGGGACTGGAAAAGAACTCGTTGCACGCGAACTCCACGAACAGAGCAAGCGGGAAGACAAACCCTTCGTGGCAATTAATTGCGGCGCCCTCCCCGAAAGCCTCATAGAAAGCGAGTTATTCGGTCATCGCAAAGGGGCATTCACTGGTGCCGATGATAATCGCAAAGGACTTTTCGAAGTCGCGAGTGGTGGGACGCTGTTTCTCGATGAGATTGGCGAATTACCCAAGGCGATGCAGGCTAAGCTTCTCCGCTTTCTTGAAAGTGGC